>JAWOGT010000008.1:0-4489 GCA_046496585.1 Halopseudomonas sp. | reverse complement strand
AAGATCGCCCGTTCCCAGAAGGTGTGCAAGGTGGGCCAGAACGCCTCCTTGGAGAAGCGCTTGTAGAACACATCCACTTCTTCCTGGCTCAACGCCACCCGGGCCGCGACCAGATTCGGGTAGCGCTTATCGTCGACCCGGGTGTGCACCTCGAACACCCGGCCCTGGCGCGGATCATGCACTGACCAGGCGACCCAGGAGCCCTGTTGCTCGCCGGCGAAAAAACTCATCAGCGTCGGCAGGATACCGTTCGGCGAGCTATGCGGTCGGCGCACCAGTTGCCCGTTCTCCATGGCCTCTTCATAGGGCAGCCGGTGGTAAACCATCACCAGCTCGGCCTTGCCCTTGATACTCAGCTCCGGCAATTCGGAGGCCACCCCCTGGGGGCCGAGAAAACCGAAATGGGCGAAGGCCTCGAGAATCCCGCCGCAGCCGCTCAAGCGCGCATGCAGCACCTTGGCGCGCTCGCCGGTGGCGTCCAGCAAGGCCTGTTCGGATTCACCGACGCAGACCCCCTTGAAGCCCTGCTCATACATCGACAGGTCATTCAGGGTATCGCCGGCCACCAGCACTTCGTCTTCGGAGACCTGCAGATGCTCGATCAGCCGGCGCAAGGTACTGCCCTTGTTGACTCCGGCCGGCAGGCAATCCAGATACATGTCGGCCGAATACAGCAGATCGCAGCCTAGCGCCTCAACCGCCTGACGCACCTCAAGGGTGACCGCCCCGGCCTCGCAAAAATACGAACAACGTCGCTGCTGCGGCACGGTTTGCCGCTCCAGCCCGGCAAATTCCTCCATGCGCGTCGCCACCACCTGTTCACCCGGCCAGCTCGCTTCGATCTCGCTCTGCAGCGGATAGACCGGCTGCAAGGTGTGACCGTCCACCAGGGTTGCGCCGACGTCGCAGATGACGTAATCCGGCCGCGGTATCGCCGGGTCCGACAGCAGCGGCACCACCACCTCCAGCCCGCGGCCGGTGACGAACACCAGGCGAATATCCGGGTGCGCATCAATCAGCTGATACAAGCGCTGGCGATTGTCGGGATCACCGCCGAGAAAGGTTCCATCAAGATCTGTGGCCAGAATCATCGACATTACTCCTGTGGGTTGCTGGACTGGGTTTGAGTTGCGGCTTTGCTGTAAGGGTCGCGGTCGGGACCGGGATCAGGCCGTGGCGGCAGATCCGCCTCGACCGCGGCCGCTGACGCCGGCTCAGGCTCCGCTTCAGCGGCAGCTGCTGGCGTATCGGTCTCGGCATTTTCCAGCATCATTGCCAGCACGGCCGGCGAGGTGCGGACCATCGGAATAAAGTGCGCAGCACTGTCGACAATCCGATCCTTGCCCAAACGCGACTGCTGCAAGGCATACAGGCCGCACAGACCAAAGGTCAGCATAAAGAACAGCGGCAAGGCCATGGGCGACGTCATGCCCATCAGCCAGCCGGCCAGCGCCGGACCTATGGCAGCACCCACGCCATGCAGCATCAACAAGGACGCATTGCCGGAGAGGATGTCGTCATGCTGCAGGTGATCAATCAGGTGGGCGACCGCCGCGGGGTAAACGGCAAAGGCACCAGCACCAAATACCGCAGCGGCCACCAGCAACCACTGACCCATTGGCCCGAACAGCGCCATCATCAGCCCGCCAGCGGTGGCGACCCCGGCGATAATGGCCAGGGCCAGGCGCCGGTCAAGTCGGTCAGACATAAAGCCCAGCGGCCATTGCAACAGTGCCCCCGCGACAATCACCAACGAGACAAAGCCGCCAATCTGCACGGTATCCATGCCCATGCGCCCGGCATACACCGCGCCCAGGCCCCAGAAGCCGCCCATCGCCAGACCCGACAGCGTAGACGCCGCGCAGGCGACGGGAGCGGCCTGCCACAGACGCTTGAGCGACAGGCTTGGGGTATCGCTGATGACCGGCTGAGTCAGGCGTGTAGCCACCACCGGCATCAGCGCAAGAATAATCAGAATGGCCGCCAGCACAAACAGACTAAAGCCCATCGGGCTGTCCAGGCGCAGCAGTTGCTGCGACAGTGCCAGCGCGCCCAGATTCACCGCCATATAGGCGGCAAATATCTGCCCACGCCGGGCCGCAGGCGCCTGGGAATTCAGCCAGCTTTCAATCACCGTATAGATGCCCACCAGCGCGGTACCGGTCACCACCCGCAGCAATAGCCATACGCCGGCATCGATCAGCAGCACATGGACCAGCGCCGCCGCCGCCGCCGCCGCGGCAAAAAAGGCGAACGCCCGTACATGGCCCATACGCCGAATCAGCTTCGGGCACAGCCAGGTACCGAGAATGAAACCAGCAAAATAAGCCGAGCCCAACAGGCCCAGAGTCTGGTCAGCGAAGCCCTCGCCACTGCCGCGCAGGGCCAGCAGGGTATTGAGCAAGCCAACGCCCAGCAACAGCAGAACAATCCCGGCCAACAAGGCTGCGATAGGCAGAAAGGTGATACGCATGGAGCCGAATCCTTTTGGTTGCTATCGGTTCCAGACAGAGTGGGTGCATAAACAGCGTCAGTTCAAATCTGACTGAAATACGGCTTTATTGTTGGCGCTGGTGAAAAAACCATACTCCATCACGCCAGCACCTGCCAGCCATAATCCGCAGAACAACACTTCAACCCAGGCGCTTGCAGGCGTTACACTGGCAACCACCTCAATCGCCCCATGCGCATCACGGATACCGCCATGCCTAGCCCGAAAGATTTAGCCCGCCGTTTGTTTGCGCCCTTGCTTGGCCCGCTTGAAGGCGGTGACCGGGCCTATATTTACACGCCCCGAGCACGGCTGATTCTCTGGGTGGTCGGGCTGCTGTTTCTCGGGCTGGCCAGCGCGCTGGCGCTCTTTATGCCCAAGACTATCGACATCGCGGTATACGTCCCGATCAGCATTTTTGGCCTGGTCGGCCTGTTCGCGATCATCGTCGCCTGGCTGGGTAGCGAACGCGCGATCGCCAAGGTCTGGGGTAATCGCAAGTAACGCCCACATTGTGTCCGGGAGAGCCACATGGCCGAAAAACACCTGCTGATCGTGGCTCACGCGCCGTCGGAGAATACTCGCCGGCTGGTCGACGCCGTGATGGCCGGCGCCAGCCATCCCGATATTGACGGCGTCGTGGTCACCTGGAAGCCGCCACTGGAGACCCAGCCCGAGGACGTGCTGCAGGCGGATGCGATCATCCTCGGTACCACCGAGAACCTGGGTTATATGAGCGGCGCGCTGAAGGACTTTTTTGACCGCTGCTATTACCCGGTACTGGAGAAAAAGCAGGGCCTGCCCTGCGCCCTGTATATCCGCGCCGGCCTGGATGGCACCGGCACACGCCGCGCAGTGCAGTCCATTGTCACCGGCCTGCGCTGGCAGTGGGCGCAGGAGCCGCTGGTGTTCAAGGGCGATTGGCAGGACGCCTTTGTCGATCAGGCCCAGGAGCTGGGGCTGACCATGGCCGCCGGGCTGGAAGCCGGGATTTTTTGACCCGCAATAGGCCTTGCAGCCCTTTATCCGGTACTCCCGCGACCGGCCGCGCTTTATACTGCGCTGATGGACACACTCATGGCGCGCCTCGAATATTGCTACCAACTGGCCGAAACCCGCTTCAACCGCCGGTTTCCGCGCCCGCGCGTGGATCTGGATCTGCGTGGCCAACGTGCGGGGGTGGCCTACCTGGGGCGTAATCTGCTGCGCTTTAACGGCCAGATGTACCGCGACCATAGCGCGGATTTTCTGCTGCAGACGGTACCCCACGAAGTCGCCCATCTGCTTGCCGACCAGCTGTTCGGCGCGCGTATCCGGCCGCATGGCCCGGAGTGGCAGAGCATCATGACCGGGCTGTTCGAGCTGCCCGCGCAGCGCTGCCATAACTACCCGGTAAAACGCCGTGGCACCCGTTATTACTACCGCTGCGGCTGTCCGGCGGAGGTGCATTTCACCCCGCAACGGCATGCCTGGGTACAACGCGGCCGGCAGTATCAATGCCGGCGCTGCGGCAATCTGTTGCACTTTACCGGCCAGCAGGCCTTTCATAGCTGATCAGATCCACCACCAGCCGGTGGCACCGGCCGCTACTGCCAGCAGCAGGATGCTGCTGGCCCAGCGCGCCAGCGACCAGCCGCCGACGAACAGCACTATGCCCGCCTTGACCAGCGTGTTGGTCAGCGAGGCGAGCAAGATACCGCGGGCCGCCACTGTATCGGACAGCCCATCGTTGGCCTGATTGGCCAGAGCCAGAGTGATGGCGTCGACATCGGCGATACCCGAGAGGATCGCCAGCGCGTAGACGCCCTTGTCGCCGAACCAGTCCTGCGCCGCATTCGACAGGACAAATACCGCGGCCAGGGCGGCCGCGATAAACAAAGCCGACTTGAGCTCCAGCGGATTACTCATGACCGGTTTGTGTTCGACCTCGCCGCCCTTGAAGCGCCACAGCACCACAAGCATTGCAGCGATCGGAATGATGCCCAGCAGCAGCATGCC
>JAWOGT010000204.1:0-12651 GCA_046496585.1 Halopseudomonas sp. | reverse complement strand
CTCAAACAAGGCCGGCTGCTGGCGGGCCGCTTCCAGGGTGACTGCGCCCCCTCGCGAGTGACCATGTACGCGCACGTTCCGGGTCGTCACCAGATGCGTCAGCGCCAGGTTCAGCACGGCCGCATCGTAGGCGATGCTGCCGGGGCGTGCTTTAGGCGTCTTGGCCCACTCCGGAGTAAGGAAGCGCGGTTTGCTCACCGGCACGTGGTAGTCGGCGCTGGTGAGCAAGATCAACTCGATTGCCGGGTCCGCATAGTGCTCGGTGAAATACAGGAAGTTTTCCACAAAGCCGGGCATGACCACGACCGTAGCGGTGGCGCCGGTGTGCGCCCGCTTGGCGATACAGGCCTGGCCGACCTGGTACAACTCGCCGCTGAAAGGCTGGGCCTGTTGTTGCGGGGATTCCTTTCTCAGCAGGTACTTGCGCAGGTAGATAATAACCAGCAAGGCGAGCCCGGTAATACCAATCAACGATTCCATTCTCAACTCCTGGCTAACTCGTATGGCAGAGTGCCCAGCATACCGGAATTAGCTGCGCGATTACCCACCCGGAAGGGGGAGGCATGGCGATTCACTCGCCGTCGTAGACCCAGACCCGCTCGGCGTCGAAGCGGTAGCTGGCATCGGCCAGCTCGTTGCTGGTCTGATCGATATGCAGTGTGCCGGCCATCCAGAATGCCTCATAGATATCATCGATGCGAATACCCTGGGGATAATCGACCAGGATGATCTGGTTGGGCGGCGGCGGTGGCACGTGAATGCAGGCGCCGGCGTAGGGCACCAGGAAGAAGGACGTATAGTCGCCGCGCTCGTTGGTCTCCAGCGGCACCGGGAAACCGGCGATTTTCAACTCCTGCGCATCCATGCTGTCGACCACGCGGGTGGAATACATCACCTCGGGGAGGTCGTCGCGCTGGCGCAGGGTCTGGCTGAAATCACCCGGCGCCTCCTCGTCACCCTCATGGCCGATTTCCGGCATATCGAGCATGGCCTGGTAGTCCTCATCGGGTAACAGGTCTAGCCAGTCAATAGTGCGCGGGGCGGCGTGGGCGGCCACCGACAGACCTAGGCATAATGCGGTTATGTAAAGCAGGCGCATAACAATACTCGAGAAGAAGCGGGTTTAGACTGGGACAGATTCCTTGCCGAGGAGTTTCCCGCAGTGCGCGCACTTTGCCAACCACAGATAATCAGCATTGCGTCTTGGCCTAGCAGAGGCGTAAGCGCAGAGCGCTCGATGGCCTGCTGTGGGTCATGGGTCAGCTTTGTTCGTCCTGCAGGAAGCGGCCAAGGCGTTGCCTGAGATAGCTGTTTTCCGCCTTGAGTTGTTCAAGCTCCTCGAGCAAGCCCAGCACCAGAGGAATATCGGCCCATTCCACCGTCAGCTCGTGGTGTAGTCGTTCGGCCTTGTGCACCAGGCTCACACTGGTACTGGCAAAGGTCCACTCCTCGGGCAAGGAACCGGCCTCGGGGGTGAGGATCCCTTCGGCAACCAGCTCGAGCAATTGCGCTTCGCTGATGCTCACGCACTGACATAGTTCGGCAAAATCGATCGTGACCTGGGTGACGTTGCTCATGATGTTTGGCTCCACTCTGCTCGTGGATCGAATCCGGCTGTGCTGGCCAGCTGGGTCCAGAGTGCCCGGGTGGCCTCGTCAGACGGCCCTGGCATGACCACCTTCAGCACCGCAAACAGGTCGCCCGAGCCCTGCTTGCCGATCAGTCCCTTGCCTTTGATGCGCAGCCTTTGCCCGGTTTGGCTGTCGGGGCGAATGGTCAATTGAATTTTGCCGGCCAGGGTCGGGATTGTCACCTTGGTACCCAGCGCCGCCTCCCAGGGAGCCAGCGGTAGGGTAATCACCAGGTTATGACCTTCCACATCAAACAGTGGATGCGGTACCAGGCGGATGTGCAGGTACAGGTCGCCGTTCGCGGCATTGCCGCTGCCAGGTGCACCCTGGCCCTTCAAGCGAATGCGTTCGCCGTCGCGTACGCCCGCGGGCACCTTGACCTTGAGTGACTTTTTCAGTTCCTGCATGCGGCCGCGTGCATCACGGTAGGGCAGCATGAACTCGATGGGTTTGGTGGTATTTTCAAGGGTTTCTTCGAGAAACACCGGCAGTTCTATTTCCACATCACGCCCTTTCTGAGCAAAGCGGTTGTCGTCAAAGGGCGATTGGCGAGCGCCTGCGGAGCCAAACATGGACTCGAAGAAGTCGGCAAAATCCTGATTGGTGTCGGCTGAGCCGGCTTGACCACCGCCTGGCCCGCCGCCAAAGCGTTGCCGCTGCTGTCGCGCCTGGCGCAGTTCATCGTACTCGGCGCGCTTCTCGACGTTGTGCAACACGTCGTAGGCTTCGGCGACTTCCTTGAACTTCTCTTCAGCGCCGGCCAGGCTGCTGACATCGGGGTGGTACTGGCGTGCCAGTTTGCGATAAGCGGTTTTGATCGCCTTGTCGTCTGCGCCCGGTTCTACGCCGAGCGTAGCGTAATAATCCTTGAATTCCATAGCTGCGGCCCGTTGTCTTCGATGAGACAGGCGTGTTGCCTGTCTCCCTCTGGCATCTCATTGTTCAGAGCATAGAGCATGTTGATCTACAACGGGAAAGAGTTGTCAGGGCGGCTGGTCATTGCGCCTGTATCAGTTGCTGAAGGTCACTGATGCGCGCGTGTAACGTGGCGGCATCAGCGCAGCGCAGCGTGGCATGTCCGACCTTGCGGCCGCTCTTGAAGGCCTTGCCGTAGTGATGCAGATGGCAATCGCTGATCGCCGTGACCTTGGCTACCGCGGGCACTTCGCCGATAAAGTTGAGCATCGCGCTTTCGCCCAGCTTGGCGGTGGAGCCCAGCGGCAAACCGGCGATCGCCCGCAGATGATTTTCAAACTGGCTGCACTCGGCGCCTTCAATCGTCCAGTGGCCGGAGTTGTGCACGCGCGGGGCGATTTCGTTGGCTTTCAAGCCGCCGTCGATTTCGAAGAACTCGAAGGCCAGTACGCCGACGTAATCCAGTTGCTGCAGAACCCGCTGGGCATAATCCTCGGCCAGGCTCTGTAACGGATGCTCGGTACTGGCTACTGAAAGGCGTAAAATGCCCTGTTCGTGGGTGTTATGCACCAAGGGGTAAAAGGCGATTTCGCCGTCGCGGCCGCGCACGGCGATCAGCGACACTTCGCCGCTAAAGGGCACAAAGCCCTCGAGAATGCAGGGTACGCTGCCGAGCTCGGCAAAGGCGTCCTGCACCTCTTCTGGATGACGCAGCACCTTCTGGCCCTTGCCATCGTAGCCGAGGGTGCGGGTCTTCAGTACCGCAGGCAGGCCGATACGCTTGAGCGCGGCATCGAGATGGTCCTGGGATTGGATATCGGCAAATTCAGGCGTGGGGATATCCAGATCCTCGAACATGGATTTCTCGAACCAGCGATCCCGGGCAATGCGCAGTGATTCGGCGTTGGGGAACACCGGGACAAACTGCGCGAGGAAGGCTACGGTTTCCGCCGGTACGCTTTCAAATTCGAAGGTCACCACATCGGCTTCGTCAGCCAGCTGGCGCAGGTGGTCACGGTCGCTATAGTCGGCACGGATATGCTCACCGAGGGCCTGGGCGCAGGCGTCCGGTGCCGGATCGAGAAAGGCGAACTGCTGTCCTAGCGGCGTACCGGCCAGGGCCAGCATGCGTCCGAGTTGTCCACCACCAATCACACCGATCTTCATTGCAATATCCTCAGGCCTGACGCGGGTCAGGATTATTCAGCACGGTGTCCGTCTGCTGGGTACGGAAAGTTTGCAGCGCCCGATGATATTCAGGGTATTTGCCGCCGAGGATGCTGGCCGAGAGCAAGGCGGCATTAATTGCCCCGGCCTTGCCGATGGCCAGGGTCGCGACCGGCACGCCAGCGGGCATCTGCACGATCGACAACAGCGAATCCACGCCCGAGAGCATGGACGACTGCACGGGGACGCCGAGCACCGGCAGATGGGTCTTGGCCGCGCACATGCCGGGCAGGTGCGCGGCGCCGCCGGCACCGGCGATGATCACCTCCAGGCCCTTGCCCGCCGCCTGTGCAGCGTACTCGAACAGCAGGTCCGGGGTGCGATGGGCCGAGACCACTTTCACCTCGTAGGGAATGCCCAGTTGCTCGAGCATATCCGCCGTGTGGCTCAAAGTGGACCAGTCTGACTTGGAGCCCATGATCACGCCAACCAATGCGGTCATCGTTCGCTGCCTCGCTGAGGGTCCGCGCTGGGGCGGACTGAAAGGAAAAGCCGAACATTATGAAGCTACAAGCTACAAGCTACAAGCTGGGCGAGTGAGTATGGGTTAATTGTCGGTTGGTCCGAGACGTCGCCTTGACAGGGAAAAGACTGCCGCTTGCCGGGCTAGAACTTCTCCGGCCTGAGTACTTCTACTTCACTCAGATAGCAGACCATCGCATAGTTGGCGTAATAACGTTCCTGCAGGTGCCGGGCGATACGCTCGGCCAGCTCCCGGGAGCAGATAATCTCCAGGCGTATATTGCCATCATTGTCCCAGCCGGCACTGCGCACCCCCCGGCTACCACTACCGCGGGCATCGGACAGCGTCCAGCCGGGCGCGCCGAGTTGCTCCAGGTCTTTGAGCAGACGGGCTTCCAGCGCAGTTTCGCAGATCAGTGTGAGCAGGGTGCGGGTAGGCATGCTCATAGGGTGCTCCTCAAGCGGCCAGCCATTCGGCCAGCGACAGATACAGTGGAATGCCCACCAGTATATTGAATGGGAAGGTGATTCCCAATGATGCCGTCAACGACAGCGCCGGGTTGGCCTCTGGCAACGCCAGACGCATGGCTGCCGGCACCGCTATATAGGAGCCACTGGCGCCTAGCGTGGCCAACACGGTCATGCCGCCCACTGAGAGGCCAATGAACTGGCCGAGCAGGGCGCCGATGACAGCGCCAAGCAGCGGGAAGACCAGCGCGAAGGCGACCAGGCGCACGCCGGTGGTGCGCAGGCTGCCGAGGTGCCGCGAGGCGATCAGACCCATCTCCAGCAGGAAGAACGCCAATACTGGCTTGAACATGCTGGTGTACAGGGGCTCCAGCGGTGCAATCGCCTCCTTGCCGGCCAGCACGCCTATAATCAGGCCGCCAAGCAGCAGCATGATGCTCTTGCCGAGAAACACTTCATGACCCAGCGCCTTCCAGTCGGTATCGCGGCGAACGCCCTTGGCCAGCAGAATGCCAACGATAATCGCCGGTACTTCGAGTACTGCGACGAACAGCGGCATATAGCTTTCAAAGACGATATCGCGCGCCAGCAGATAGGCGATGACTACGGCGAAGGTACCCGCGCTGACCGAGCCGTAGTGTGCGGCGATACTGGCGGCATCGACGCGCGTAAAGCGCAGCCCGCGCAGCAGCGGGAACGCCAGCAGTGGCAACGCGATGCCCATCGCCAGCACCGCCAGGGTTTGTCCCAGCAGCGCCGGGCTGGCCTGCGCTGCCAGCTCAACCCCGCCATGCAAACCGATGGCCAGCAACAGCACGATGGACAGCGTGTCGTATAACGCTGGCGGCAGTTTCAGCTCGCTCTTGACCAGCCCGGCAATCAGGCCGAAAACAAAAAACAGCACTACAGGATCAAAACCCATGACTTTCCTCCGGGAAAGCAGCGGCAAGCTATAAGCTGCAAGCATGTTGTCGGTCGCTTGCAGCTTGAGACTTGCAGCTTGACGCTGTGTTTATTCGATTTCTATCAGAATCTCGCCCGGATTGACCCGGTCACCCTTGGCGACGTTCACGGCTTTGACCGTGCCGCTGATCACGGCCTGGATTTCGCTCTCCATTTTCATCGCTTCGCTGACCAGTACGCCCTGGCCCGCCTTGACCAGGTCGCCCACCGCGACCAGCACATCAACCACGTTGCCGGGCATGCTGGTGGTCACGTGACCCGGTTGGCTGGCCTGCTTGCGTTGGCTGCCGGCACTGCCGCTGAAGGAGTTCAGTGGTTCGAACACGGCCTCTTCGGGCATGCCGTCCAGGCTCAGGTAGAAATGCCGTTTGCCATCCCCCTTGACGCTGACGCCGGTGATATCCACGCGGTAGCTTTCGCCATGCACGTCAATGATGAACTCGGTCGGTGCGCCGTCACTCGCCGTGGGTCTGGCGCTAGTGCCGGTCACGGGCAGCAAGGCTTCCGGCTTGAGGGTGCCGGCGGCGCGCTCTTCGAGAAACTTGCGGCCAATGTCGGGGAACATGGCATAGGTCAGCACGTCTTCGTCGGACTCGGCAAGGCTGCCGACTTCGGCCTTGAGCTTGTCCATTTCCGGCTTGAGCAAGTCGGCCGGGCGCACGTCAATCACCGCTTCATTGCCGATAGCACGACGCTGCAGTTCGCCATCAACCGCTCCGGGGGCCTGGCCGTAGCGGCCCTGCAGGTAGAGTTTGACCTCATTGGTAATGGTCTTGTAACGCTCGCCGGCCAGGACGTTGAACACCGCCTGGGTGCCGACGATCTGCGAGGTAGGTGTGACCAGCGGCGGGAAGCCCAGATCGGCGCGCACGCGGGGGATCTCGGCAAACACCTCCTGAATACGGTCGAGGGCATTTTGCTCCTTCAACTGGTTGGCCAGATTGGACATCATGCCGCCAGGTACCTGGTTGACCTGCACGCGGGTATCCACGCCGGTGAAGTCGCTCTCGAACTGATGGTACTTCTTGCGCACGGCATGGAAATACAGGCCGATTTCCTGCAGCAGTTCCAGGTCCAGCCCGGTATCAAAGGGCGTACCGCGCAGCGCGGCGACCATGGATTCGGTACCCGGGTGGCTGGTGCCCCAGGCCATGCTGGAAATGGCGGTGTCGATATGATCGGCGCCGTTCTCGATCGCCTTGAGCTGGCACATGGCAGCGAGGCCGGCGGTGTCATGCGAATGCACAAAGACCGGCAGCGACTGCTCGGCCTTCAGCGCCTTGACCAGTTCGCCGGTGGCGTAGGGCGTCAGCAGCCCAGCCATATCCTTGATCGCCAGCGAGTCGCAGCCCATGGCTTCCATGGCCTGGGCTTGTTTCACAAAGGCCCCGACCGTGTGTACCGGGCTGGTGGTATAGGCAATGGTGCCCTGGGCATGCTTGCCGGCATCCTTGACCGCCTTGATCGAGGTCTCCAGGTTACGCACGTCGTTCATGGCATCGAAGATGCGGAACACATCGATGCCGTTGGTCGCGGCCTTGGCCACGAAGGCGCGCACGACGTCATCGCTGTAATGCCGATAGCCGAGCAGATTCTGCCCGCGCAAGAGCATCTGCAGGCGCGTGTTGGGCAGCGCTTCACGCAGCTGGCGCAGGCGCTCCCAGGGGTCTTCCTTGAGGAAGCGGATGCAGGCATCGAAGGTTGCGCCGCCCCAGACTTCCAGCGACCAGTAGCCGACCTGATCGAGCTTGGCGCAAATCGGCAGCATGTCTTCGGTGCGCATGCGCGTGGCCAGCAACGACTGGTGGGCATCGCGCAGGACGGTGTCGGTGACGGTAATTTTGCGGGTAGTGCTCATCATCTGTTCCTCATTTGCTACGAACTTCATTCGTCAAAGCTCGCAGCGGATCGTTATGCTCTTGCAGCTTGTCGCTTGCCGCTGTGTTTAGAGTCCCGCATGCGCCGCGATGGCGGTGGCAATGGCCAGAGCAAGCTCTTCGGGTTTGCGTTTGACCGAGTAGCGGGTCAGCTCGGGGTGGGTTTCAACAAAGCTGGTGTCGAACACGCCAGAGCGAAACTGCTCATTGCGCAAGATCTCCTGATAGTAGGCGCTGGTGGTCTTCACGCCTTGCAGGCGCATGTCGTCCAGCGCGCGCAGGCCGCGATCCAGCGCCTCTTCCCAGGTCAGCGCCCAGACAATCAACTTCAGGCACATGGAATCGTAATAGGGCGGAATGCTGTAGCCGGTGTAGATCGCCGTATCCACGCGCACGCCAGGGCCGCCAGGCGCGTAATAGCGGGTGATCTTGCCGAACGAGGGCAAAAAGTCGTTCTTCGGATCCTCGGCATTGATGCGGAACTGGATGGCAAAGCCGCGGTGCTGAATGTCCTCCTGCTTGACCGACAGGGGCAGGCCGGAGGCAATGCGGATCTGCTCGCGGACGATATCAATGCCGGTGATCTGCTCGGTGATGGTGTGTTCGACCTGAACGCGGGTGTTCATTTCCATGAAATACACCTCGCCTTCGGCGAGCAGGAATTCCACCGTACCGGCATTCTCATAGCCGACCGCCTGCGCCGCCTTGACCGACAGATTGCCAATGTAGGCGCGCTGCTCCGGGGTCAGCTGCGGGCTCGGGGCGATTTCGATCAGCTTCTGGTTGCGCCGCTGGATCGAGCAGTCGCGCTCGAACAGGTGCACGGTATTGCCCTGGCTATCGGCGAGAATCTGCGCTTCGATGTGCTTGGGATTGACAATGCATTTTTCCAGAAACACGTCGGCCGAGCCGAATGCCTTGGTCGCTTCGGAGATCACCCGTGGCCAGGCCTGTTCCAGCTCAGCGGGGCTGTTGCAGCGGCGAATACCGCGGCCGCCACCACCCGAGGTGGCCTTGAGCATGATCGGGTAGCCGACGCGCTCGGCTTCGCGCAGGGCGTCAGCAAGATCGGCCAGATTGCCCTCGGTACCCGGCGTCACCGGCACTCCGGCCCGGATCATGCTGCGCCGGGCTTCGGTTTTGTCGCCCATGCGACGAATCACATCACCGCTGGGACCGATGAACTTGATCCCCCGTTCGACGCAGATGTCCGCCAGTTCGGCGTTTTCGGACAGAAAGCCATAACCTGGGTGCAGGGCATCGCAGCCAGTTTGCACCGCCAGGTTGACCAGCTGACGGGCATTCAGATAGCCCGCCAGCGGTTCACTGCCGAGGCAATAGGACTCATCCGCGCGCTTGACGTGCAGTGCAAAACGGTCGGCTTCGGAGTAGATGGCTACGGAGCGAATGCCCATCTCCGCACAGGCGCGGACGATGCGTACGGCAATTTCTCCGCGGTTGGCGATTAGTATTTTCTTGATCACGTCCGCTGTCCTCTTGGTGGTGATCGGATAGGTTTACGCTACGCCTCCATCGCACTGAAGAGAAATGAATAATAATGGGCTTGAGTATAAGTAATAACTTATACATGCTGGCGTTGATTCGCTTCCGTCTCGTTCAGGGTAGTCCAGCATGCGCAAATCTTTCTATCGCCTGACCTTGCGTCAGCTGCAGGTATTCCAGGCGGTGTGCCGCAGACTGTCGTATAGCCGGGCGGCGGAGGAGATGTCATTGACCCAATCGGCAGTCAGCCAGCAGATTCGGCAACTCGAAGAACTGGTCGGGCAAGGGCTGTTCGAATACGTCGGCAAAAAGCTCTATATGACCGAGGCTGCCGACAGCCTGCTGCAGGCCAGCGGCGATATATTTGCCCGGCTGGATAGCCTGGACATGAGCCTGACGACCTTGCAGGGCAGCCTGCAGGGCGAGTTGCGGCTGGCGGTGGTCAGCAGCATTCAGTATCTGACCCCGCATCTGTTGGCCGCGTTTCGTCAGCGTTACCCGCAGGTCAGCTTTCGACTGGAGGTGACGCGGCGTTCGCAGGTAATCCAGCGACTGCAGGATAACCGCGACGATGTGGTGTTGATGGGCCTGGTGCCAGAGGATCGGGCCCTGGAATTCTTCCCGTTCCTGAATAACGCCATCATTGCCGTGGCGGCGCCGAACCACCCGTTAGCGAATCAGGCGGCGCTGGCGCTGGCCGCACTGGAAACCCAGTGCGTACTGCAGCGTGAGCCAGGCTCGGGTACCCGCAAGGCCTGCGACGATTTTTTCGTCGAGCGCCGCATCCATCTGCAGCACAGCATGCAAATGGGCTCGGGTGAAAGCATGGTGCAGGGTGCGGCGGCGGGGTTGGGTATCGCGCTGGTGTCGGAACATTCAGCGGCGGCCTTATTGCGCAACGGCGATCTGCTGCGCCTGGATTTCACCGATCTGCCGCTGTATCGCAGCTGGTGCGCCGTGCACGCCCGCGGTAAACGGATGAGCCCGGTAGCCGAGGCTTTTCTGAGTTATCTGCGTGAAGAGCGCGCGGCTATTAACACCATTGCTGCGCGCTTTACCGCGACAGGCTAGACGAGCAGCGACAGGAGTACCTGCCAACAGTATTGCGAATGGTTATCGTTAGCAGTATTATCGGATTGCTCGCCCAGCTCCTACGAGCTGTGTCCACGCTGCCAGTGGACTGGATGTTATGCCTATCGGCAGTAGTAGCTGTTACATGGGCAGGCCTGGCAGCTAGCCCTATCCACCCATGCAAGGAAAACGACCAATGCAAACACCGGTACGCTTATTCGCCGGCGCGCTCATCCTGAGTCTGAGCAGCCTAAGCGGGGCTGATGACAGCGCGCGTATCGACCACTACCAGCCCCAGGCGTCGGAGACCCTGGAACAGGCCGTAGCGAACCTGAGTGAATACAACAGCAAGCTGGCGGATATTCTGGCCAAGCAGGAGCTAAACGCGGACGACATGCATAATGTTCACGAGCTGACTTATACGCTGGAAGAGGCTTTGAACAAGATCCACACGGACCTGGCTGAGGTTGCCGACGTTCTCGAAGAAGTGCATCTTGCCTCTGAGCAAGCGGACGCCGCAACCGTCAAAAACAGCGGGCAGGCCTACCTGGACTTGACGCGCACGGTGGTGAAATAACGGCTGGCAAATCACTGCGCTGAAGGAGTGGTGCCTGATCGTGGCGCGGCTGTTTTGCAGAGCCGACTAAACCCGCTCACAGCCAGTCGCGCCAGTTAGCTGCAGAATCTCAATGTGCGGATTGCTGGCTGCGCGTAGCGCCGATCAAATCAGGAAAATCACACACCAACGCATGCAATGCCCTGCTCTCGCGGTAATCTTCTATCGCCCGGCGATAGGCCATGCGCTTCTTGTCCTCCTGCTGACGCCGCTGTTTGCGCACGCTGCCGATCGTGTCGTCGAGATTTCCGTGGTCAAAAGCCATGCTGGATCCTCCGGGTAGGGGCGGGTGACTCGGAAAGGTCTTACCGAGTCACCCCAGCATGTAGCGGCGGCATGACAGGCGAATGACAGCGGGGTTGCATAGCGATGAACCTTGCTTGGCGCTCAGTGGTTCAAGCGCAGCAGCGACAATCGCGCCTGCCAGTTGCCATTATTATGCCGCTGGCAGGCCTGTTCCGTGTCAAAGCTGACATGCGCTTGGGCCGACGTCACGGCAATGGCGGCCTCGCTGAAGGCCTGGGCGGTCAGCTCGTACATACGCTTGCCCTTCCCGGTTTCAAGCGCCCGGGCCAAGCTGGCCTGAGTATCAAATACCCAGACTACGTGCAGGTTGCCGGGTGACAAATTGCGGTCACCCTCGTGCGTCAGCCAGAGAAAGCCGGGGATTTCCAGCTTGGCGGTCTCGCAGGCATGGGTCAGACTACTGATCAGACGTTTTTCGGCCTGACGGTGCATATCGATATTTCTATTCAAGGGACTCACTTACAATATCGGCAGGGATATCCATCAGACCACTATCCGCCAAAAAAGTTTGTCGACCCTGCTATGCTCCGACAGCTGAGCACTAAGCCCTGCTGTCCAGCCTGATTGTCATGGATACGCCCCACCCTTCAGACGGTAACAAGGAGTAGCTGCATGCGCCTGGCGCTGATACTGGTCGCACTGACCGCCTGGCTCCGCCGCCTGATGCGGCGCGGAGCGCCGCGACTATGAAAGTCATAATCGCGCCGGATTCGTTCAAGGAAAGCCTCAGCGCCAACGCGGTCGCCGAGGCCATCGCGGCGGGTTGGGCCAGCGTTTACCCGGATGCCAACATCGTCCTGTTGCCCATGGCGGATGGCGGCGAGGGCACGGTCGATGCGCTGCTGGCGGCGACTGGTGGCGAGCGTCGTGAGGCCATGGTCAGCGGCCCTCTGGGTGAGCCAGTCAGCGCGCATTGGGGCTGGCTGGGCAACGGCCAGGCGGTGATCGAAATGGCCTCCGCCAGCGGCCTGCACTGTGTACCCAGCGACCAGCGTGACGCCCTCAAGGCCAGCAGCTATGGTACCGGCGAGTTGATTGCTGCGGCGCTGGATGCCGGCGCCACGCGGATTATCCTGGGACTGGGCGGCAGTGCGACCAACGATGCTGGCGCCGGTCTGTTGTCAGCACTGGGAGCGCGTTTTCTGGATACTCAGGATCAGCCGTTGCCGCCGGGTGGCGGCGCTTTGCAGGCGTTACAGCGCATCGATCTGGATCGCCTGGATGTGCGCTTGCGCCGCGTGGAGTTTATCGTCGCGGCCGATGTCGACAACCCCCTGTGCGGGCCCCGCGGCGCTTCCCACGTATTCGGTCCGCAAAAAGGCGCCAGCGTGGAACAAGTGCAGCAGCTGGACAAGGCGCTGGGACAGTTCGCCGACGTGTTGGCGAATACCATCATGCTTGATCTGCGTAATGTGCCCGGGGCCGGCGCTGCCGGCGGGCTGGGATTGGCTGCGCTGGCAGTACTGAAGGCCGGTTTTCGGCCGGGTATCGAACTGGTGGCAGAAGTGTCCGGGCTGGCGCAGGCCATTCAGGGTGCTGATCTGGTTATTACCGGTGAAGGCCGGCTGGACGGCCAGAGTCTGCACGGTAAAACGCCTGTCGGCGTAGCCCG
>JAWOGT010000107.1:0-3537 GCA_046496585.1 Halopseudomonas sp. | reverse complement strand
GCCGTCTTTCTACACGTAGGTCCAGGGCAGCGTTTCGCCGCCGCCGCCGCGCACATTGCAGAAGAACACCTCAAGACCGCTGATGGCATAGCCTTTTTCCAGGCTCAGGGCTTGTCCACGGCGCTCGACTTCATTGGCCAGGTGGAATGCCGCGGGGGTCAGCTGGTCGACCATCTCTGCGGCGCTGTAGCCAAGCAGTTTTTCCGCACCGCTGTTAAACAGGCTAATGGTGCCGTGCAAATCAGTGGTGATTACCGCCACTTCAGTAGAGGCATCAATGACCGCGCGCAGGAAGGCCCTTGCCTGGCGTATGCTCCGCTCGCGGTCCATCTCGGCACTGATGTCCGCGTGGGTGCCACTCATCCACAGTGGATCACCCTCGGCAGTGCGGCTGATCAATTGGCCACGGTCATGCACCCAGACCCAGTGACCGTCCTTGTGGCGCATGCGGCATTTGCAGTCGTAATAGTCCAGTTCCCCGGAAAAGTGCTGCTGCAACCGGCGCCCGGACTCGGCCAGGTCATCCGGGTGGGTCAGGCCGGTCCAGGTGTCGATGCTAATCGGCGCCAGCTCCTCCAGGCGGTAGCCGATGATGCTGGCCCAGCGGGCGTTGAACTGGGTTTCGCCGGTTTGTACATTCCATTCCCAGGTGCCGATATGGGTGCCGCGAATGATGCTTTCCAGCCGCGCCCTTTGGTGCTCGACGGTCAGTTCGATCTGCTTGCGTGCGGTGATATCATTGATAAAGCCGTGCCAGATGGTATCGCCGTTGGCCAGGCGCTCGGGAACCGCATTGCCGGCCAGCCACAGCTCACCAAAGACCGGGTGGTTTACCCGGTATTCACTGCGCCAGATCGCCAGCCGCGCCGCCGAATCGGCAATGCCTTGCATGACCCCGGGCCGGTCCTCCGGGTGAATCGCCCGCACCGCGGCGGCGGCATCCCGTCGGGCCTGTGCCGGCGTGATGCCATACAAATCCACCAGGCCCTGACTGCTGTAGGGAAACCAGCTGTGGCCGTCACTGTTGAGCTGGTATTGATAGAGCACGCCGGGTAATTGTTCGGTCAGGCGACTGAAACGGGCCAGCAGTTGTTCCCGTTCGCGCCCTGCGGCGTCTTGGCCGAGCACGGAACTGACCCAGCGGCCCATTAGCCGGATAAACTCCAGGTCGGTATCGGCAAAGGGTTGCTGCCGGGCTTGCTTCGCGGTGAAGTTGAGCGTGCCAAAACGCTCGCCGTTGACTATAAGCGCCACGCCCAGGTAGCTCTCAAGACCCTGCAGGCGATAGCAGGGATGACCACTGAAGCGTGACTGGCCCATGAACTCGATCGCCAGTACGTCGCTTTGTTGCAGCGTCAAGGCACAGTAGGTACTGCCCAGGGGAAACTGTTGGCCGACCTCAAGGCGATTATCCGGACTGAACTGGGCCACCACGCGATACTCTTCTGCTTCGATCTGGCTGATGATGCCCACGTCCATGCGCAGATACCGGCAGCCCAGCTCAAGCGCCCTGTTCAGGCGGGCCTCAAGACGCAAATTGGGTAGCGCGGCGATCTCGTTCAAGGCGCGCAGTGCCTCGCGCTGTTGTTCCGTGCGCAGTGTCGCGGTGCGCTGCTCCTGGTCTCGGCGCAGGGCGTGCACCAGTTGACCAAGGGAGCTGAGCAGGGGTGACAGGTAGGCCAGTTGCTCCAGGCTATAGCCGCCCTCACGGTTGGCCAGACCCAGCATGCCGACCATCTGCTCGCCAAACAGGATAGGTAGCCCGGCAAAGGCCAGCAGCGGCGGATGGCCCGGCGGCAGACCGCCACGCTGCGGATCGTTCGCCGGATCATTGCTGATAGTCGGGCGGCCATGCTGCAGGACCTGCCCGAACAGACTGTCCAACCGCGTGAACAGCAGGCCGGTGGATTTGCGTTCCTCATAGAAAGCCCGGCTTTGCTCGTCCCAGGCAATGTTGCTGATGGCATAGGTCTGCAGGTAGGGCTTGCCATCGGCCGTGTGCAATACCTGGCCAACAAAACCGAAGCGGCTGCCGGTCAGCTCGAGAATCTGCGTGAGCAACAGGTCAAAGCTGTCACTCAGGTTGCTGGCTTTGATATAGGCAGACTGGGTTTGGGAAATGATATCCAGCAGCCGTCTGGCCTGCTGGTGCTCCTGTGCCTTTTGTTGCAGGCGCTGCCGGTGCCGCTGTTCGCGCCGCCGTATGTTGTTACGGGTCGCCAGCATCAGGCTGCCGAGCAGCAGCATGGCGGCGATAAAGGCGGCCAGCCAGGTCAGCAGCGCGCGGCGGTTCTCGCTTTGTTGCTGGGCCCAGAGCGCGCTGATATCACGCCAGACCAACACCAGTGCCGAGGGGTTGCCCTGCTCATCCCGGCGCGACTGGAAGTCGACCAGGGGCACGCTGGTCAGCAGATAGTAGCGTTCGTCCAGCGCCAGCTCGGCGCTGCCGCCCTGACGCAGCGCCTGGCGCAGGGTGTCCGAGGACAGCCATTGCAGCGCGTCGGCCCGTGAAGACTGGTCCAGCCACCATTGGCTGCCCTGCAGTTGGACCAGGCCTGCGTCTTGCTGATCGAGCACGGTATCCTCCAGCAAGGTGCGGTTGAGCAGCAGCGCCAGGCCAGCCTGTAATTCTGCATCCAGCTCCTGCAGCTCCGGGAGCATGCCAAACCCGATCTCAAGACTGGCGATGACCTCACTAGCGGCATCGTCACTGTGGGTAATCGGCACAATGCCGCGCATGCCCGAGCCATGCCGGCCGGTTTCCATGCCGCTCAGCGCCAGCCCTTGCGTTTGCACCAGGGCAATCATGGGGCGCACATCCGCCAGGCTGTCTCCCCACTGCTCGGGTCGGTGCATGCGCAGCAAGCTGATGGCGTCCGGCGCCAGGTGCACATGCAACTGATTGGCACCCGCCTCTTCGAGCCTGCGCCAGGACCGAGAAAGGGCCTCGCGCAGCTGTGCGCGCAGGCTGGCCAGCAGCGGGTCAGCGACACCGTGACGCCGCTGCAGCAAGGCAATCCGGCGGATCAGTCTCAGGTTGTCGGGGTCTTCAGCCAGGCTGTTGGCGGCTAGCAGGGCCTGGCGTTGCAGGGCCTGTTGGGATTGCACAACGGCCATGCGCTGGATGTCGGACTGGGCCTGCAGTTGCTGCTGCCACAGGGTGTCACGCTGGTTGCGATCGGACCAGGCAAGGAAGGCAAAAAACAGGGCAAGCAGCATGACGCCCAGCAGCAGCAGGGGCCGTTCATTGCGGCGCAGATCAATCAGGGGCATGGGCCAGCAGGTTTCCGGGAGGGCGATGGCGCTAACATAAAGACTTTGTCCGTTTACCGCTATGCCCTTGCGGGTCAAAGGCTATTGTTCGCAGGCCATGCACCGCCTGCAGGGGCTTCATCTGCGCAACGGCGCTGCCAGCCTGGGAGCGGTCGACCAGCGGCCGATGCAGTTGATCGGTGATCTGAGCCTGCAGCTGTTGCTCGGGCTCGGCTTGCCGGAATGAAGGCACCGGTTCTACGGCGGGTATCCTGCGTATCGCTC
>JAWOGT010000086.1:0-9015 GCA_046496585.1 Halopseudomonas sp. | reverse complement strand
CAGCCCAACGGCGACGATCGATTCGCCCAGTCAGGAGAAGAGCGAATGAGCTTTCCATTGTGGTGTTTGTTTGTTGCTGCATTATTGATCGTGTTGACCAAGGCACCTGTGGCTGTAGCCATGGCCAGAAGCGGTGGCAAGGGTTACGACAATCGCCACCCTCGAGCACAGCAGGCAGCGTTGACCGGTTGGGGCGCGCGTGCCATGGCGGCCCATTCGAATATGCTGGAAGCCTTCCCCTTGTTCGCCGCCGGCGTACTGGTGGCACAGGTAACCAATACTCAGGGTTCGACAATCAACTTGTTGGCAGCAGCGTTTATTATTTCACGCATAGCCTACACGGCCCTGTATCTGGCCAATTTGGATAAGGTGCGCAGTCTGGTTTGGGGGGTGGGATTTATCAGCTGTCTGGGACTGCTGTTAGCACCGGCATTGGCCTGAGGCGAGTTGTTGAGGCCGATTGAGCCTTTGCATATGCGCTGGTATTGAAGGTATTGCAGAGGGGCGGGCATGCCCTGCAGGGCATGCCCGAGAGCATTACTCTTGCATGCTTTCTTCGATCGAATCTCTGGTTTCTGCAGCGGAGTCGCTAACGTCACCGGCTTTTTCTTTCACATAGTCAGAGCTGTCCTCGTAAGCATCACCGACGGTATCACCCGCCTCGTCAATATTTTCCTGTGTCCGCTCACCCATGGTTTCTTCAGTACCGGTCGCTTGACGGGCTCTCAGTTCGGCCGCTTCGCCTGCCTCTTCGGCAGCCTCATCCATGCTTTCCATGGCCTCGGACGTAGATTCAGCCGCGTCGCCCATCTTGTCTTCCGGCTCTTGCTGGCAGGCAGCCAACAAACCGAGACTGGCCATTAGAACGGCCGTTGCGCACAATTTTTTCATCGAGATCTCCTTGGTGTTTATTACGTAAAGCTTAGTCCGGAGAGCGTTGTAATAGTTCCGCCTTTCACTTGGACTCCATTAGCATAGCCCAAGTGTGGAGTCTGCAGCGGCATCTGTTTATCATAGCGACCCTCAAGCGGCCCTTACTGAGGCTGTTGGCCAGTATCGAGACATTGATGATCAATATCCCAGAGCGCGCCCGAAGTTTCCTGTCTGTACTGCGGCATTGTCAGGTGCTGGGGATGACCATAGAGCACGCTGACGAGCAGGGGCTGATTATCAGACTACCCTACAGCCGCGCCATTATAGGTAACCCGGTGAGTGGTCTGGTGCACGGTGGCGCCATCACCACGCTAATGGATACCTGTTGTGGCATTTCCACCGTGTGCTATCTGCCAGAATTCGAGATTTGTCCGACGCTCGACCTGCGCATCGACTATATGCACCCCGCGGAGCCGGGCAAGCCCATTTTTGGTTTTGCCGAATGCTATCGCATCACCTCGACGGTGATTTTTACCCGGGGCGTTGCCTATCAGGATGATCGGCAGCAACCCATCGCCCACGTGGTGGGCACCTTTATGCGTATGGGTAAACCCGATGCCAAAGGGCAACTGTCGCGAAAGATCGACGGAGTGGCGCCATGACCTTGACTTCTACCCAGATCGAGCAATTAGTGCGCGATGCGCATGACACCGGAAATTTCGCGCCCTTGGTGGAAAGCATTCCCTATGCCACGACCATAGGCCTGCAGGTGCTCAGACTCGGTGAAGAGGTGGTGTTTTACCTGCCCATCGCCAGGGACAATATTGGCAATCCCGTTTTGCCAGCATTGCATGGCGGCGTGATTGCCGGGTTTATGGAGCAGGCAGCGATGCTGCATCTGATGATCTCCATGAGCAGTCCGAACTTTCCGAAAATCATCAACTTTTCCATCGATTATCTTCGCGCCGGGCTCTACAAAGATACCTATGCCACCTGTCAGGTATGGCGTCAGGGAAAGCGAGTGGGTAATGTGGCAATAACCGCCTGGCAGAGCCGCTCGAATGAGCCTATTGCAACCGCCAGGGCGCACTTCAAACTGGATTGATCGACCCTGGGCAGCAGTGTTTCCTGATCCTTTGGGGCGACGGTCTTTTCACAGCACTCACTTACGCATCGGGAATCAGTAGACATGGACGCCTTATTGATCCTCAGCGGTATGGTCGCCACGCTGATTGGCTGGATCTGGCTGGTGGTGCAGGCCAGAACGCTAGGCCTGGGCCGGCTGCTGCTGGCGGTTTTCCTGCCTTGGCTTACGCTGTTGCTGCGTCGACGTGATTTTGCCGTACTGCCGCGGTTATTGTTGCTGCTAGGCGTATTGGCGTTACTGGCTGGCAGCGCCTGGCTGCGTCATGCTCAGCCAGAGCGGTTTGATACCTTGCTGGCCGGTGATTGGTTAAGGTCAACGGCGGCCCAGGGCGATATTGGCGGTCAGTTGATGGGCCAGCGCTTTGTCCCGGAGCGGGCTTTCTGGAAAGGCAATGAGCTGGTATTGGAGGAGGGCGAGCACGACCGCGTCAGGCGTTCCTTGCGTATCCGCTTCGCCAATGCCCCGGACTTGCTGCAGCACCGGCGCATCGAACGTTTGCCGGGTGATGCGGGGCCTGGTCCGGAACTGGTGCTGCAGTGGTATAACGGCGCGCTGCAGGCGCCGGGACTGCGACGGGTAGCGGAGGGCTATACCTTGAGTCTGGAATTCGCGGCGCAAGCGGCTAGCCGCACTCGGGTAACGGTATACCTGCATCTGCCCAGTCAGGACGCGACCTGGTTGACCGGAGAGGTCTGGCTGGCAGAAACGCCTGAATGGCTGAAGACGTTAGAGAGCGAAGCCACCAGGCCACCATCGGCTGCACTGGCCAGTCCGGTTGCAGACCGTCCCAGAGTTGTGCAACCGGCCGAGTTGCCGTTGGGCGAGTGGCAGCCGGTCAGTCTGCTGGCGCTGCTGGATGAGCCGGAGCTGTTCCTTGAGCAGAATGTCCGGCTGATTACCCTCACCGATCGTGTGTATGAAGGTCGCCTGAAGTCGGTCAGTGGCGACCAACGCGTGGTCATAGCGCAGCCACGCGGCGCCAATCAGGTGGATTACCAGTTTCATCCGCTGGACATCCGCAGCCTGGAAGTACGCTATCGTTCCCTGCGATGACTTGAATTCTGCGCAGTTGTCCCCATTAAAGGCCCATCAGTTCAGTAACCGAATGCGTTCGTTACCGAACCTTTCGTCATGGCCTCAACGACCTCAGGTGAGATTCGTGAGTCTTGACTGAACATGCCTTGAGAAACCCAAAGGAGACAACCGAAGATGACCGTGGAAGCCCATAAGGAAACGCTTGGATTTCAGACAGAGGTGAAGCAACTGCTGCACCTGATGATCCATTCGATGTACTCGAACAAGGAGATCTTTCTCCGCGAGCTGATTTCCAACGCCTCTGATGCCTCTGACAAGCTGCGCTTTGAGGCGATCGCCAAGCCTGAATTGCTGGAAGACCAGCCGAACATCGGCATTCGTATCAGCTCGGATGAAGCCGCCAACACCTTGACCATTGAAGACAATGGCATTGGCATGTCCCGCGAAGAAGTGATCGAGAACCTGGGCACCATCGCCAAGTCGGGCACTGCCGCTTTCATGCAGCAGCTCACCGGCGATCAGCAGAAAGATGCCAGTTTGATTGGCCAGTTTGGTGTGGGTTTCTACAGCGCCTTTATCGTCGCCGACAAGATCGAGGTGTTCACCCGCCGCGCCGGTCTGGACAACGATGCAGGTGTGCGCTGGGAATCGGCCGGCGAAGGCGAATTCACCATCGAGAATGTCAGCAAAGCCGAGCGCGGTACGCGCATCGTGCTGCACCTGAAGGCGACCGAATCCGAGTTTGCTGATGGCTGGCGCCTGCGCAACGTGGTGAAGAAATACTCCGATCACATCTCGCTGCCGATCGAACTGCCCAAGCAGCCTATGGGTGATGATAAAGACCAGCCTGCTGAGCTGGAATGGGAAACTGTCAACCGCGCCAGCGCACTCTGGACCCGCGCGCGGTCCGAGGTGAAGGACGAGGAGTATCAGGAGTTCTACAAGCATGTCGCGCATGATTACGAGAACCCGCTGAGCTGGAGCCACAACAAGGTCGAAGGCAAGCTTGAATACACCAGCCTGCTGTATGTACCGGGCCGCGCGCCCTTTGATCTGTACCAGCGTGAAGCGCCACGCGGCCTGAAGCTGTACGTGCAACGTGTGTTCATCATGGACGACGCCGAACAGTTTCTGCCGTTGTACCTGCGCTTTATCAAGGGCGTGGTCGATTCCAACGATCTGTCGCTGAACGTCTCGCGCGAGATTCTGCAGAAAGACCCGGCCATCGACAGCATGAAGTCGGCATTGACCAAGCGCGTGCTGGACATGCTGGAAAAACTGGCGAAGAAAGACCCTGAGCAGTATGCGACCTTCTGGAAAAACTTCGGCAGCGTGCTGAAAGAAGGTCCGGCAGAAGACTTCGCCAATCGTGAAAAAATCGCTGGCCTGCTGCGCTTTGCTTCTACCCAGCAGAACGATGACCGCGAAGTGGTTGGCCTGGATACCTATGTCGAACGCATGCCGGAAGGTCAGGACAAGATCTATTACCTGACCGCCGAGCGTTACAACCAGGTGAAGAACAGTCCGCACCTGGAGATCTTCCGCAAGAAGGGCATCGAGGTGCTGCTGCTGACTGACCGTATCGACGAGTGGCTGATGAGCCATTTGACCGAGTATCAGGGCAAGACCTTCGTCGACATCGCGCGTGGCGATCTGGATCTGGGCAAGCTGGAAGCCGATGAGGACAAGCAGGCCCAGGAAGAGGCCGCCAAGGCCAAGGCTGATCTGGTGCAGCGGATCAAGAGCGTGCTTAGCGAGAGCGTCGAGGATGTCAAGGTGTCGCACCGTCTGACCGATTCACCGGCGGTATTGGTGATCAATGAGGACGGCATGGGCTTGCAGATGCGCAAGATTCTCGAGGCCACCGGTCAGCCGGCGCCTGAGAGCAAGCCGATCATGGAAATCAACCCGGCGCACCCGCTGCTGGAGAAGCTCGATAACGAACAGGATGAGGCGCGGTTTGCTGACCTGAGCCATATCCTCTTTGACCAGGCCGCTCTGGCGGCGGGCGAGAGCTTGCAGGATCCGGGCGCGTACGTTAAACGCTTGAATGCGTTGCTGGTCGAACTCAGCAAGTAACGCGCTGCAGAAAAAGCCCCCTGCGCATGGATGGCAGGGGGCTTTTTTGTGCCTGAGCGCCGCAGGCGAGCGTTTGTGTGATGTTAAACAAGATATGACGCCGCGCCGCTAATGCACTGGATTAGCGGCTAAGCTGTACAGGGTCACACTCAACGGGACAAGGACATGGCGCATGAAAAAAATCCTGACAAGCCTACTGATAATGGGAGCAGCCGGCATGGCGCAGGCAGACATGGTGGTTAACCCGGTCGCCTACGAGATCGATGGCGAAGCCTACGAGGGTATGTTGGTGTATGACGATGCCACGCGTGAAGCGCGTCCGGGCCTACTCATGGTGCCCAACTGGATGGGCGTGACCGAGAACGCAGCGAAAAAAGCCTACCGTGCGGGTGGGTCGGAGTACGTGGTGTTTGTTGCCGACATGTATGGCAAGGACAAGCGTCCGGAGAATGCCGAGCAGGCGGGCAAGCAAGCGACCCTGTTGCGTTCTGACCGGGCGTTGATGCGCAAGCGGGTGAATGCGGCGCTGGAGGTATTCAAGACCCAGACCGATGAGGTGGCGTTGGATACCCGCAAGCTGGCGGCCATCGGCTTCTGTTTTGGGGGTGGTACGGTCCTCGAACTGGCTCGTTCCGGCACCGTGATCGGTGCTGTGGTGTCTTTCCATGGCAACCTGGATACCCCCGATCCGGCTGACGCCAAGGCGATCAAGACTCCGGTTCTGGTCCTGCATGGTGCCGACGATCCCTATGTGCCGACCGAGCAGGTACAGGCCTTCGAAGCCGAGATGCGCGAGGCCGGAGTGGATTGGCAGCTAATCAGTTACGGCGGCGCGGTACACTCGTTTACCGATCCTACCGCCAAGATGACGGGCCAGGCCGAGTACCATCCTGTGGTAGCCGAACGCGCCTTTCAGGCGATGCACCAGTTGCTGGACGAGGCGCTGGCCGACTGAGGCGCTAGACGGCGCTCACCGTCTGCGGCAGCTTCACTGTGCTCCGGTCAGATCCTTTAGGAAATCGCGCTGGGCAACCGGCGCCCGGCACTGCATTATTATGTATTGCTGAATGCTTGTATGGCCTGTTTCAGTATGGGACGGGCGCTATAGGCCGGCGTCGTGAACCCTTGCAAACAGGAACGTCAAGGATGTCCATTTCCGCCAAAGCTGTGGTCTCACTGATTGCCCTGTTGTGCAGCGGGTTGCTAGCGGCTCAAGAGGAGCCGTTGCAAGTGATCGTGTCACGGGTAGAGATCCGCACCTTGACCGATGATGTTGAAGCGCTCGGCACCCTGTATGCGAACGAAACCGCGATAGTGAGCTCGACCATTACCGAAGTGATTTCCGCCGTGCGTTTTGATGACGGGCAACGCCTCTGCGCCGGCGATGTGCTGGTGGAGCTGGCCAATCGGGAGCAGCTGGCGCAGCTGGAAGAGGCGCGCGTGGCGCGGGCTGACGCCCAGCGCCAGCTGCAGCGCGCCCGGCAGTTGTCGGACAGTCAGGTCCTGGCCCGCCAGGAACTGGACAGCCGCGAACGCGACTTCGACCTGGCTGATGCGCGTCTCAAGGCCGTGCAAGCGCGGCTGGCAGACCGCCTGATCCGGGCACCCTTCGACAGCGTGGTCGGTCTGCGCCAGGTCAGTGTAGGCACCTTGCTGACGCCGGGCATGCCGATCGCGACCCTGCACGACGATGCGCTGATGAAACTGGACTTTCGCCTGCCTGAAACCCTCATGGCCGAGGTCGCCCCAGGGCAGCAACTGTTCGCCACCAGTCGTGCCTACCCCGAGCAACGCTTCGAGGGCGAGGTCGCGCAGCTGGATAATGAGGTTGATCGCGTGACCCGGTCGGTGCGGGTGCGCGCCCTGATTGCCAACCCGCAGCGCCAGCTCAAGCCCGGGATGCTGATGTCGGTATTGCTGAAGAGTCGTGCGCGGCAGGCGCTGGTGATCCCCGAAGAGGCGCTGATGCCGATGGGCAGCAGCCAGTTCGTCATGCTGGTCGAGGAAGATGGCCCGGTGACCCGCGCTGAACGTCGTGAAGTGATCATCGGCAAGCGTCAGCCCGGGCAGGTCGAGGTGCTGGAGGGCTTGCAGGCGGGGCAGCGAGTGATTACCCATGGCAACTTTCGCACCCAGCCAGGCCAGGCGGTCAGAATCAAGGCCGAGCTGGCTGCTGGCGAGTCGCCCAAGTCTGTTTTGTCATCCGATCCATGAGCCAGGCGGCGGAGTAGGCGATGATTCTTTCTGACGTCTCGGTCAAGCGTCCGGTCTTCGCCACCGTGCTGGCGTTGCTGCTGGTGATCTTTGGCCTGGTCGCCTACAGCATGTTGCCGCTGCGCGAGTACCCGGACATTGATCCACCGGTGGTGACGGTTGAAACCAATTATGTGGGCGCCGCCGCCAGCATCATCGACTCGCAGATCACCCAGGTGATCGAAGAACGCATTGCCGGGATCGAAGGCATCGACTACATCGAGTCGCGCAGCGAAGACGGGCGCTCGCAGATCACGATCCGCTTCTCCATCAACAAGCCTGTCGATGAAGCTGCCAACGACATTCGTGACCGGGTTTCGGGCATTCTGGGTGATCTTCCTGTTGAGGCAGATCCGCCCGAAGTGCAGAAGCTTGACGCTAATCAGGATGTGATCATCTGGTGGAATCTGGTCAGCGACAATCTGACCCTGCCCGAGCTGACCGACTATGCTGAACGTAACCTGGTTGATCGCTTTTCTACCCTGGAGGGCGTCGCCCGGGTCCGCGTGGGTGGCGCCCAGCGCTACGCCATGCGCGTGTGGCTGGATCGCAAGGCGCTGGCCGCCAGGGATCTTACCGTAGCCGATGTGGAGCAGGCGCTGCGGGCGGAAAACGTTGAGTTGCCAGCCGGTTCCATTGAGTCGCTGAATCGTCAGTTTACCGCCCGGGTTGCCCGCTCCTTTGTCAGCGAGGATGATTTTGCCCGGCTGGTGATCGCCCGTGGCGCGGACAACTATCTGGTACGTCTGGGCGATGTCGCCAGGGTCGAGCGCGGCACCGAGGAGCATCGCAACCTGTTCCGCGGCAATACCGTGCCCATGGTGGGGCTGGGGCTGGAGCGCCAATCCACGGCCAATACCCTTGAGGTTTCGCAGGTATCCCGGGCGCTGGTCGCATCGCTGAACCCGACCTTGCCCGAGGGGATGCAGATTCTGCCCAGTTTCGACAGTTCGGTGTTTATCGAAGGCGCAGTCAAGGAGGTTTATCGCACCCTGCTGATTGCCCTGGTCCTGGTGGTGTTGGCGATCTTTCTGTTCCTCGGCAGCCCGCGGGCGATTCTGATTCCGGCAGTCACTGTGCCCGTGTCGATGACTGCGACCTTTATTGCGCTGCTGCTATTCGGCTTCACCGTCAATCTGCTGACCCTGCTGGCGCTGGTGCTGGCTATCGGTCTGGTGGTAGATGACGCCATCATCGTGCTGGAGAATGTCCGGCGGCGCATCGACGAGGAGGGCGAGACACCGCTGGTAGCAGCCTATCTTGGCGCTCGGCAGGTGGCCTTTGCGGTGATCTCGACCACCCTGGTGTTGGTCGCCGTGTTTGTGCCCATTGCCTTTCTGCAAGGCGATATCGGCAGGTTGTTCTCCGAATTTGCGCTGACCATGGCCGCTGCCGTGGCTTTTTCCAGCTTTGTGGCGCTGAGTCTGTCGCCGATGCTGGCGTCCAAGTTGCTCAAGCCGCACGACAGCGACAGTCGCATGAGCAGACGGGTCGAACGCCTGCTGTTTGGCAGTCGGCGCGTCTATGCGCGCATGCTGCTGGCGGTATTGCGCTTTCGCTGGGTATCGCTGCTGGTGCTGTTGGCCTTGTTTGTGGGCAGTGGCTGGCTGTTCAGCGTCCTCCCCAGT
>JAWOGT010000396.1:0-5336 GCA_046496585.1 Halopseudomonas sp. | reverse complement strand
CTCGCCAGCGCGCCCTGGCTGCGGTGGGCGGCGAGGTAAGGACCTGGGTCTGCTTTGAGGCACCGCACCGCCTGCTGCAGGCATTGCAGGACATCCAGGAGGTGTGCGGCGGGCAAGGGTCAGGGTCTGATTAGCATGGAAGCAATCGAGCAGGTGATGCAGCAGGGTATGGACCAGGCGCGCACGGTGATCAGCCATCTGGTGGCCACCGGCGCCTGATCCGGAACGGTTATTCAGCTACGGCTGATGCGGACCAGCATGCCCATGCTCTGGTGATCCAGATAGTGGGTTTCGTCCAGGCGCAGGCGGCGGGTCTGCTTGATGCGCTCGCTGACCAGTTCGCGATCCTGGGTCTGGTTATTGATCCAGGCGGTAACATCGACTTCAACCATTTGCTCCCGGCCAAGGCTGACCAGGGCCTGCACCGGATAAACCCCGTCCATTTCCTGACCTTCATGCACCGCGATCACCAGATCACTGTCATCCGGCTGGGTCCAGGCCTGGTGCAGTACTACCTTGTAGCCCTTTGAACTCAATTTGCCCGCATCACTGCTGAGCTGGAAACGGCTGCTGTCCAGGCTGCGTATGTTGCTGCGAGTCGTCTCGCTCAGCCGGGTTGCCTGGTCGGCCCAGCCGTAACTCGGCACGGTGCCGGGCGTTAACTGAGCTGAGGGTTGCGCGAAAATCACCACTTCCACTTGATAGGTATTCTGGCTCTGGGCCTGGGCCAGCCCCAGCCAGCCGCTGAGGACCAGCAGTGTCAGCAGTTGCAGTGCACGAAAAGATCTCATGGGCGTTTTCCTTTGCCTTGGGTTGGTAGTTGGGGCGTTTCCAGCCGTTGTATCAATGCTTCAACGGTATTCAGACGCAGCTCAGCGGCACCCATGGGTGCATTGAAGCGGAATAAGGTCGCGCCTTCAAGCTTGTAACGGTTGGGTTGGTCCTGAATCAGTCTGACCAGGGTCATCGGATCCACGCTGGTGTGCGCGGCAAATTCCAGCCGTCCGTGCTCGGGGCCGACATCGACCTTGCTGATGCCCAGCGGTTCACAGCGCAGCTTCAGCGCGGTGACCCGGAACAGCGTCTTGGCTGCGTCGGGTAGCAGGCCAAAGCGGTCGATCATTTCCACCTGCAGGTCTTTCAGCGCGTCGTCATCAGCGGCATTGGCAATGCGTTTGTAGAGAATCAGACGGCTGTGCACATCCGGCAGGTAATCATCCGGAATCAGCGCGGGCAAGCGCAGGTTGATGTCCGGTCCGCCGCCCAGCGGCGCGTCGAGCTCGGGCAATTTACCCTGTTTGATTGCCTTGATCGCGCGCTCAAGCATATCCATGTACAGGGTAAAGCCGATCGCCTGGATCTGCCCGCTCTGACCCTCGCCGAGCAGTTCGCCGGCACCGCGAATTTCCAGGTCGTGGGTGGCCAGGGTAAAACCGGCGCCCAGGTCCTGGGCGGCGGCAATGGCTTCCAGGCGCTTCTCGGCATCGCTGGTGAGCTTCTTGCCATGCGGCGTCAGCAGATAGGCGTAGGCCTGATGGTGGCTACGGCCGACGCGGCCGCGCAACTGATGTAGCTGGGCCAGGCCGAACTTGTCGGCACGCTCGAGAATAATGGTATTGGCGTTGGGGACGTCGATACCAGTCTCGATGATGGTGGTGGTCACCAGCACATTGAAACGGCGGTGATAAAAATCGCCCATGACCTGCTCCAGAGCGCGCTCGGGCATCTGCCCGTGGCTGATGCCGATGCGCGCCTCGGGCACCAGTTCGGCGAGATCGGCGGCGCATTTCTCGATGCTCGAGACTTCATTGTGCAGGTAGTAGACCTGGCCACCGCGCAGCAGTTCGCGCAGGATCGCTTCCTTGATCACCGGGGCCTGTTGCTGCATGACGAAGGTCCGCACCGACAGGCGCCGGGCCGGCGGCGTGGCGATGATTGACAGCTCGCGCATGCCGGACATGGCCATGTTCAGCGTGCGGGGGATTGGCGTGGCAGTGAGGGTCAGTACGTCGACTTCGCTGCGCAGGGCCTTGAGCTGTTCCTTCTGGCGGACGCCAAAGCGATGCTCCTCGTCGATGATCATCAGGCCCAGGTCCTTGAACTGGATGTCGCCCTGCAGCAGCTTGTGCGTGCCGATCATGATGTCGACCTTGCCTTCTGCCAGCGCCTCGGCGGCGGCCTTGATTTCCTTGGTCGATTTGAAGCGCGACATGACCTCGACCTTGACCGGCCAATCGGCGAAGCGGTCACGGAAGCTGTTGTAGTGCTGCTGGGCGAGCAGAGTAGTGGGTACCAGCACCGCCACCTGCTTGCCGCCATGCACTGCGAGAAAGGCGGCGCGCATGGCGACTTCAGTCTTGCCGAAGCCTACGTCACCGCAGACCAGGCGATCCATCGGCTGCGGCTTGACCATGTCATCGATTACCGCCAGGATCGCCGCCTCCTGATCCGCCGTTTCCTCGAAGGGAAAGGCCTCGGAGAACAGCTGGTAATCGCGCTCTGGTGCGCTGAAGCTGAAACCCTTGCGCGCGCCGCGGCGGGCGTACACATCCAGCAGCTCGGCGGCGACATCGCGGACCTTTTCGGCGGCCTTGCGCTTGGCTTTCTGCCACTGCTCGGAGCCCAGTCGATGCAGGGGTGCGCTGTCGTCTTCACCGCCGGTGTAGCGCGCAATCAAATGCAGATTGGAAACCGGCACATACAGCTTGGCATCGTCGGCGTAGGCCAGGGTCAGAAATTCGGCCTGTTGATCTTCGACCGTGAGGTTGACCAAACCGAGAAAACGCCCGACGCCATGATCGATATGCACCACCGGTGCGCCTTCGCGCAGCTCGGTGAGGTTGCGGATCACCGCATCGCCCAGATCGGTGGCTTTGCCACGCCGGCGGCGCTGCATGACGCGCTGACCGAACAGCTGGTTTTCGGTGATCAGCGCGACTGCCGGATAGCCACAGAGCATGCTCTGATCGATCCCGGCGATGATCACGCCCACGGGGCTTTGGCCTGCAATGAACGCGGGCCAGCCGTCGACGTGCTCAGGTTTGATGTCGATCCGTGTCAACAGCTCAAGCAGCGCCTCGCGGCGGCCGGCGCTCTCCACCACAAACAGCACTTTGCCTTCAAAACCCTGAATAAAGGTCTGCAGTGCGGTTAGCGGTTGATCGAGGCGGTTGTCGATGGCCAGCTCGGGGCTGGGCTGGCCGTTGAAGTTGGTCGTGCCGGCCTTGGCCGGCAGCGGCTCCTGATGGCAAACGATCCGCGGGAAGCGCTTGATCTGCGCAAAACAGTCTTCGACGCTGAGGAACAGGCTGGCCGGGGCGAGCAAAGGGCGTGTCTTGTCTACCCGTTGATCTTCAAACCGGTGACGCACATCCTGCCAGAAATGCTCGGCTGCGCCTTCAATATCCGGCAGGCTGAACAGCAGGGTGTTGTCGGGCAGATAGTCGAACAGGCTGCTCAGCTCATCAAAGAACAGCGGCAGGTAATATTCGATACCGGGCGGCACCATCCCTTCGCTGAGGTCCTGATACACCGGGCAGCGCCGGTAATCCACGTCAAAATGTTCGCGAAAGCGCGCGCGAAACCCGGTCAGTGCGGATTTATCCAGCGGGAATTCTTTCGCCGGTAGCAGTTGAATGCTGGCTACCTTGTCAATCGAGCGCTGTGATTCCGGGTCAAAGGTGCGCAGCGTTTCAATTTCGTCATCGAACAGGTCAATACGTATGGGCTCCGGGCTGCCCATCGGGAACAGGTCCAGCAGCGCGCCGCGTACCGCATAGTCGCCATGCTCATAGACGCTCTCGACGCAGCGATAGCCTGCCGCGTCAAGGTTCAGGCGCATGCGTTCGATATCCAGTTTCTGACCGACTTCCAGCATCAGTACCGATCCGCCCAGAAAACCGCGCGGGGCGATACGGTGCAACAGGGTGGTCATGGGCACAACCAGAATGCCCTGAGTTACCTGGGGCAGCAGGTGTAGCGTCTTCAGGCGCTGGGAAATGATGTCCTGATGCGGCGAGAAACGATCATAGGGCAGGGTTTCCCAGTCCGGAAAACTGAGGACCGGCAGCGCTGGAGCAAAGAAGCGCAGCTCCTGTTCGAGCTGATCGGCGGCAGCCGTATCGCGGGTGATCACCAGACTCAGGCCGGTATGTTCGGCAGCGGCTTCGGCAATCGCCAGGGCCCGAGCGGCGCCAGCTAGACTGCCCCAGGCGCTTCTGGCCTGGTCGCGGACGACCGGGGGAACGGAAAGCAGGCGCGTATTGGCGGGCATGAAGCGAGGGTCTCTGTGCAAAAAGCCGATAGTGTACCTCGGTCTGCGGGACTCTGCCGCCCCGATGTAGTTTTCGCAGGATGATTGCCTCAGCTCGCCAACGGCCGCATAATATTGGCCCTTTAGATCCCTAGAACCGTAAGGAACAGCCGTGAACCAAGCCCAATACGAGCAATGCCTGGAAAACTGGACGGATCGTGAATCAACTGCCGAGGCGATGATCCCGCTGATTGGCCGCCTGTACCGTGAACATAATGTGGTGACCTCCATTTATGGTCGGGGTCTGGTTAATCGTTCGGTCATCAGCATCCTGAAATCGCACCGTTTCGCGCGTCAGATCGACGACACCGAACTCTCCGTGCACGATACCTTCCCGCTGATCAACGCACTGCTCGACCTGAACCTGGGTCCGGCCTCCATCGATCTGGCGCGTCTGGTAGACAAGTTCCGCAAGTCTGCCGGTGATGATCTGGATGCGTTCCTGCGTGACGAGCTGAGCAGTGTTATCGGCCACAAGGGCGAGCGTCAGCAGGGTCGCGATGTTGTCCTTTACGGTTTTGGCCGTATCGGCCGCTTGCTGGCCCGCATCATGGTCGAGAAGGCCGGCGCCGGTGATGGCCTGCGGCTGCGCGCTATTGTCGTACGCAAGGGCGCTCCCAATGACCTGTCCAAGCGCGCCAGCCTGCTGCGTCGCGATTCGGTGCACGGCTCCTTCCAGGGCACCATCAAGATCGATGAAGAGAACAACACGCTGACCGCCAACGGTACGGTCATCCAAGTGATCTACGCCAGCGACCCGACCAGTGTCGACTACACCCAGTACGGCATTCAGAATGCACTGATCGTCGACAATACCGGTGTGTGGCGTGATAGCGAGGGCCTGTCCCAGCATCTGAAGTGCCCTGGCGCTGCCCAGGTGGTGCTGACCGCGCCAGGCAAGGGTGATATCAAGAATATCGTGCATGGCATCAATCATGCGGCGATTACGCCTGAAGACAAGATCGTCTCGGCGGCTTCCTGTACCACCAACGCCATCGTGCCGATCCTCAAGGCGATTAATGAC
>JAWOGT010000323.1:0-5103 GCA_046496585.1 Halopseudomonas sp. | reverse complement strand
TGTAGATGCCGTGCGCATGGTATCTGCCAGCGTTAGCTGCCCACGCGCATCCAACGCTTTCACTACACCCGCCACATCAGCAGCAGCCTTGTTCTGGCTCAGCTTGAATTTGCCCACCAAGCGCTCAATCTCGATCTCGATACCGACAATCGCCGCCAGCATCTGGCTGATATAGTACGCGCTGGAATCGTTCATCTTCCAGGGGCGTTCGGGCCCGGCCTGGGCCTCATGGTCACGGGTTAGCCGGGCTACCTGGCCGCGGACGAAGCGCTCATCGTCACGCAGGCGCATGCGGCCATGGGCATGCACTACCTGATAGTTCCAGGTCGGCACCTGGCGGTGGGTCTCGTGCTTGCTGGGGTACCAGTTGGGTGAGATATAGCCCTGCGGTCCCTGAAAGATCACCAGCACGGGCGCGCCGTCAGTGATCTGCTGGAGCAAAGGATTGGCGCGGGCGATATGGCCTTGCAGCACGCCGTGGGCGCCCTGCCCTGCCACCAGCTCAAAGGGAATGTGGTTGGCATCCAGGCCAGCGTCTGTGTGCATCACCAGCGCGCCCAGCGGATAGGCGCGCATCAGGGCGTGCAGTTGCTCGGGCCGGTCTTCGGCAAAGTGCTCGGGCAGGTACAAGGTCATATGCTCCAGCAACACGGGTTCTATACAGCTTGTATAAAGTAACGGTGTTATCTGGCTGACGTAACGTACTTCAATACCTCGACGACCTGCTCCGGTGTCTGTGCCCATGCCATCGCGGCTGCGTCCACTTCCTTCAGCGGATGGATGATGTCGTCATCGTGCAGCGTAATGTAGGGCGTACCCATGGCGGCACAGTAGCCCGCATCGAATGCCGCGTTCCACTGTTTGTACTTGTCGCCAAAGCGGATCACGGCCACATCGCACTGTTCCAGCAGCGTCTTGGTGCGGATGCCGTTGACCTTGGCGGACTGGTGATCGCGCCAGAACGGCACTTCGGGCTTGCCCAGCATATCGCCGGCGGCATCGCTGGCTTCGTGGTGGGTTACAGGAGCGGTGAACTCCACTGGCAGCCCGGCGGCTTCTGCCCCGGCTTGAACCTGATTGCGCCAATCGGTATGGATCTCACCCGATAAATAAACAGTCCAGATCATGTGGTACCTCAGTGTTTTCGGGAAATGCGGGATAGGGAGGCCTAGGGCTGACAGGGTACCAGACCTGATTGGGGCGGTCAGAGGCAGCTTTCTTCTGCATCGCTTTGTGTTTCGCCAGATAAATAACTGAAACGATTATTGAAAAGCGGTGTCCAAGGCGCTGCCAGTAAATCGTGTATGTCCGGCCCGGAAGCAGATGATCAGGCTATGAATCAAAAAGAATCAAAAAGAATCAAAAAGAATCAAAAAATGCTTGCGGCCGCTGTTCTGATCCGCCGAGCGAGATTGCCATTGGAGACTAATCATGAACATGAACACCATCAAAAGCCCCCTATCGCATTTGCGACTGCCCATGCTGGCCGCCGCGGCGTTGGGTGCTCTGCTGCTAGTGGGTTGCGCGGGTAATCCCCCGACTGAACAGTTCGCCCTGACCGAATCAGCCGTGAACCGCGCAGTCAGTGCCGAGGCTACCGAGTATTCAGCGGTGGAGATGCGTTCCGCACGGGAAAAGTGGAAGCAGGCCGAAATGGCCATGCAGGAAAAGGACTATGACAAGGCGCGCGTACTCGCCGAGCAGGCCGAGTGGGACGCACGCGTTGCCGAGCGCAAGGCGCGGGCCGCCAAGACGCAAAAGGCCCTGAAGGACGCCAGCCAGGGGGTAGAGGATCTGCGCGAAGAGGGTATGCGCAGCGCCGAGTGATCAAGACGTCCACTTCCCCATCGCCTTCACCCAAGGATTACCTGCTATGAACAAATTAATGACTATTTCCGTACTCGCCGCGGCCATCGGCCTGTCTGCTTGTGCTTCGCAGCCCAACAGCAACCTGGAGCAGGCTCAGGCTCAATATGCCCAACTGCAGGGTGACCCCCGCGCCAGCCAGATGGCCGCGCTGGAGACCGAAGACGCCGGCAAGGCTGTGGATCAGGCCAGCCAGGCCTATGAGAGTGGTGACAAGAAGCAAGTCGACCAACTCTCTTATGTGGCCAAGCGCCGCATTGAGCTGGCCGAGCAGACCATCGCGCTGCGGTCCGCAGAGGCGGAGTTGAAGCAATCCGCTGCCAAGCGCGCTGGAGCTCAACTGTCGTCACGTGAGCTGCAACTGAAATCAAGTCAGCAGCAGCTGAAGTCAAGTGAGCAGCAGTTGGCGTCACGTGAGGAGCAGATCCGCGCGTTGCAGGACGAGCTCAAGGCAAAGCAGACCGCGCGCGGTACGCTTGTCACCCTGGGTGACGTGCTGTTCGACGTCGACAAGTCTGAGCTCAAGTCGTCAGGCACGCGCGACGTGCAGAAGCTTGCCAATTTCCTCAATGACAATCCCGAGCGCCAGTTGGTGGTCGAGGGCTATACCGACAGTACCGGTGCCGACGCCTACAACCAGCAGCTGTCTCAGCGCCGCGCCGAGTCCGTGCGCCGTGCGCTGACGCGTGCTGGTGTTGATTCCCGGCGGGTTCAGGTCGTTGGCTACGGCGAGCAATACCCCGTCGCCAGCAACGCTTCGGCATCCAGCCGGGCGCAGAACCGTCGGGTGGAAGTGACCATCTCCAACGATAACCAGCGCGTAGCGCCCCGTTCGTCGATAGAGTAAAGCGCGTCAGGGCATCGCTAGTCGGTGCCCCATGCGTCTGTGCTAAAGCCCGCCTCCTCGGCGGGCTTTTTTGTTTCAGGTTGGGGGGCAGACCCTTTACGCCGTCAGCTTGGGCATATTGGCGATCGCCGCCATTGCATTGGTGCGTAGCCTCCCCATGACGGCCCACTTTTCGGCGTCAGCCTTGTCCAGATCGGCAATCATTTTTCCAAAGCCGTCGAGCCTGGAATTGCGTATCCACTGGCGTAGCGCCTTATCCTGAGACCAGTGGTACTGGTTCATCATGCTGGCATGGGTGGCGCGCGCATAACCGGCCAGACTCTCTGGGAAAGGCACCGGTGTGCAGAGTTTGTTTTTGTTGCCCTCGTCGCCGCCGTGCACTTCGACATAGGCTGTGAGCGCGGCGCTCAATGCAACCAGCGGGGCCCGCAGTAGCTGGATCAGAATACGGTCTTCCTTGAAAACCGGGCCACCTGTGCGGTGTGTAACGGCCGAGGCGGTGCAATCCACATACAGCGTGCCAGGGTCCATGGCCATTTCGCCTTGAGCCAGGACCATGGAATCGCGCGCAATGCTGAGTACTCGACCTTTGCGGATTACCTGTTTGATCGTACGCAGTAACGCTACCTCACCGGTGGAAATAGTGGCGTAGTGAAACATGGTGGGATTCTGGGCCGGGTCGATACGCAGTACCTGGCCGAGTGACTCGAGCCTCAGGAATACTTCTTGCACGGATCTGGACTCGGCAAAGGCGGCCAGCTTGTCAGCCTCACCGCCCATGCTGTCGTTAAAGAACTCCAGCCCCGGCTGCGTCTGCAAGCGATTCAGCAGCCAGGAGTCCCGCGGCATGACCCACTGAATGGATTCCGGTGTCGCCCCGAGGCGAAGCAGCCAGACGGCTGCATCCATCGCCGTCTTTCCAGCGCCCAGTATGCAGAATTTTTGTGGCACAGGCTCACCCTGGCGTTGCAACCAGAGTTGCGGCAAGGCGTTTGGCGCAATTACGTGTACGTCACCGGTCACCGTAAAGCTCGGTGTATGCGTGGACGGTATGTTGGGTGATATATAGGTGGCGTCTACGGTTTTTTTGCACACGGTGACATTGGTCTCATTACCCGATAGGAGCGAAACGATACGACCCTCGCCCAGGTAATTGCTCATGGGGTGGTAGCTGACACGACCGCTGGGCAAAAACCTGTGCTGCATCACCTTGTCGTAATAGGTATTAATCTCGGGCCCGCCCGCCAGTTCGTACATGCCCCTGTTTGGGCCGTTTTCATCCTTGCGGCGGCTGCCAAGCTCGGTGGAGTTGACGCCGTAATAAGCCGACGGCTGATGGAGGGTGACGAAGGAGTAGGCATCGTTCCAATGCCCGCCGGGCTTGGCGTGACGGTCAACAATAGTGATGTGTGCATCGCTTTCGTCAAGCAGAGTATCCACAAAGGCCATACCAACGGCGCCGCTGCCTATGATGAGGTAATCAGTCTTCATGGTTATGCTGCCCTGACCTGGAAGAAAGCGCGCTCGCCGGATCTGACCTTTCCCCTGAATCCCATCCATGCCATTCGGGAAAAGTGCCAGCATCCGAGAACACATTCCCAGAATAGGCACTTTTTCGGTAAGAAGGGACAGATTTATGTTCGCTCGTCGATCCCGTCACCGCGGTGACACTCTGAGTACAACCGGGGCTGCGTTATCGATGCCGGGCGGGTCAAGCTCAATCTCGACCCTGAGTGCAGGCTCAGGCTGCGTTGGCCGAGGTGGAAATCGGCCTTCCCAGGGGGAGCGGTATGCTTGGGTCTGGTGTTTGCTATTGGCACTATTCTGCTTGGCCTTGAGTTGCCAAGGCAGGCCCAGGCCCCGTCGCCTGTGGGCGTCGGCGCAAAAAAGCAGTACCCAGCCTTCCATCCGGCATAAATGATTAAAGTCCAGGATGATCCGGTCGAAATACCTTGTATCAGTTACCGTCCTCTTGGCGAATGCGCTCAGGCCAATTCGTTACAAGAGTTGCCCTGTATTCGCACGTGACCGCGCCCTTTTGAGACCTCCCCCTTATGCATCTGCTTCGCCGTTTCTCCATATCCCAAAGACTGTTTGCGGTCATCTCGTTGACGTTGCTGATCATTGTTGCCCTGGTCGCCGGGTTTGCGGTGGACTTCCGCCAGAGCCTGCTGGATGGGCGTGCGCTGAAAACCCAGCATCTGGTCGAGTCCGGCATGGGTGTGCTGCAGCATTACCATGACCGGCAACTGAGCGGCGAACTCAGCGAGGAGCAGGCGAAGGCAGGGGCAATGGTGGCCCTGAGTGGGCAGCGCTATGGCGACAATGATTATTTCTGGGTGCACACGCTGGATCTGCAGATGCTTATGCATCCCTTCAGTGCGGCGCTG
>JAWOGT010000311.1:0-12255 GCA_046496585.1 Halopseudomonas sp. | reverse complement strand
TGCCGGCTCGATTGGTGGTGAAGTGGCGGGTCTGCTCAAGGCCGTCGGCATGCAGGTGACCGGCATTGCCCGACGTGCCCGCGAGGCTATAAATTTTGACGCAGTGCTGGGCAACGACTGCCTGTACGAGTGCCTGGGTGTGGCGGATTACGTGGTGATTACTGCGCCGCTGACTGAGGATACCCAGGGCCTGTTCGATCAGCGCGCCTTTGCCGCGATGAAGCCGGGCGCGCGGCTGATCAATGTTGGCCGCGGGCCAATCGTCCAGACCGATGCCTTGCTGGCGGCGCTGCAAAGTGGGCAGTTGGCTGGCGCGGCGCTGGATGTATTCGAGCAGGAGCCACTGCCTGAGGGGCATCCCTTGTGGGATCAGCCCAATGTGATGATATCCGCGCATATGGCCGGTGACTTCATGGGTTGGCAAGCCGCGCTCGGCGAGCAATTCGTCGCCAATTTTCAAGGCTGGCAACAAGGCCAGGCGCTGTTCAATCAGGTGAAGAGGTAATTGTCTTCACCGCACCACTGACGGGCCGTTGTTCAACGGCTTGCGAGATTGTCGAGCCTGCGCTCGGCATCCATAGCAAGACAGGAGAAAGCCATGTCCCAAGACATCCTCAAGATGACCGCGGTTGAACTGCTCGAGCATTATCGTGACAAGCGGCTGTCGCCGGTTGAGGTAGCCAGTGCCATGCTCGATCAGATCGAGCGGCTGGACAGCCACACCAATGGTTTCTGTCTGGTCGACCGTGAGACCACGCTGGGTATTGCCGCCGAGTCGGAACAACGCTACCAGCGTGGTGAGGCCAGCGGCCTGGTGGACGGTGTACCGGTAGCAGTCAAGGATGTGTTTCTCACGCCGATGTGGCCGACACTGCGCGGCTCGCACACGGTCGATCCGGCCAGTACCTTGAATAAATCCGCACCGGCCACGGCGGCGCTGGCACGCCACGGTTACGTGCCAATCGGCAAGACCACCACGCCCGAGCTGGGCTGGAAGGGCGTGACCGACAACCCGGTGAACGGGGTCACCAATAATCCCTGGAATCCGGATAAAACCGCCGGTGGCTCGAGTGGTGGTAGCGGCGTAGCGGTGGCCTTGGGCATGGCGCCGTTGGCGCTGGGCACCGATGCCGGCGGCTCCATTCGCATTCCGGCGGCGTTTTGCGGCATCGTCGGGCACAAGCCGTCCTTCGGTGAAATCCCTCACTGGCCAGCCAGCCCCTTCGGCACGCTGGCCCACGCCGGGCCTATGACCTGGACGGTGGAGGATGCGGCGCTGATGATGAATGTGCTGACCGAAGCCGACCATCGCGACACCAATGCCGTGCCCCGGCGCGGTATCGATTACCTCGCCAATCTAAAAAAGGGCGTCAAGGGCCTGAAGATCGCCTTCAGCCCGAACCTCGGTTATGTCGAAGTCAATCCGGAGGTGGACGCAGCGGTAGCTGAGGCCGCCAGGGTCTTTGCTAGCCTGGGCGCCGAGGTCGTGCGGGTAGATCCGGGTTTCAGTGATCCGCTGGCCGCGTTTGGCCACCTGTTCTACGGCGGCGCGGCGAATGCCATGCGCGATCTGGGGCCGAAAAAGCGCGCCCTGATGGACCCGGAACTGGTCAAGGTCGCGGAAAAGGCTGCGCGCCTGAGCATGCTCGACTATATGGGCGCGGTGAACGAATCCATGGCGCTGCGCGAGAGGATGGCCAACTTCCACCAGAAGTATGATCTGTTGCTGACCCCGAGTCTGCCGATCACCGCGTTCAAGACCGGTCGCGAAGTGCCTGAGGACTGGCCCAGCACGCGCTGGCCAACCTGGACGCCGTTTACCTACCCGTTCAACATGACCGGCCAGCCAGGCCTGTCGGTACCCTGCGGCTTTGATCAGGCCGGCTTGCCTATCAGCCTGCAGCTGGTGGGTGCGCGGTTCAATGATGCGCTGGTGCTGCAGGCCGGATACGCCTACCAGCAGGCTGCTTCGCTCACCGACCGTCGGCCGCCGTTGTTTACATCCTGAGGAGGGTGCCTTATGTCATTGAGCAGTCTGGATATCGATCTGTACGAATCCGAAGACCCGATCTGGAACCCGGCGATGATGGCCATACCGGTGCCGGGCATTCGCAAGATGGTCAATATGGCGGCCAGCATGCAGGATGTGATTCACCTGTCCATTGGTCAGCCAGATCTGCCGGCGCCAGAAAATGTGGTCAACGCCACCATCGAAGCGTTGCGCGCCGGGCAGACCGGCTACACCATGGACGCCGGCTTGCCGGAGCTGCTGGAATCGCTGGCGGTGTATTACAGCAGCCGCTACCAGCGGCCACTGACCGCCGACAACATCATGATCACTACCGGGGCGACCGAAGCGATTTACCTGGCCTTGACCGCAGTATCGGCGCCCGGCCGGCACTTCATCGTGCCGGACCCGGCGTTCATGCTTTATGCGCCGATGATTCGCATGAACGGCGGCGAGATTACCGAGATCACTACCCGCGCCGAAAACAATCACCAGCTCGATCCGCAGGAAGTGATTGATGCGATTCAGCCCAATACCCATGCGATTGTGCTTAACTCGCCAAGCAACCCGACTGGCACGGTGTATCCCAGGGAAACGCTAGAAGCTATTTTGCAGGAGGCGGCCTACCGCGGTATTCAGGTGATCAGTGACGAGGTTTACGATCACCTTGTCTACGATGGCAAGGAGTATCCCTCAGCGCTGTCGTGCAGTACTGATCTGGACAATCTCATGGTGGTCAGCAGTTTCTCCAAAACCTACAGCATGGCGGGTATGCGCATCGGCTGGATTATCGCCAGCCAGGGAGCAATCAAGCGCTTGCGGCGGTACCATATGTTCACCACCACCGTGGCCAATACGCCGTGCCAGTGGGCGGGCGTGGCGGCGTTGCACGGCAGCAACGACTTTATTCAGAACATGCTGGTGGAGTACACCAAACGCCGTGATCGGCTGGTGGAGCTGGTCGAGCAGACGCCGCATTTGACCGGTTACAAACCGGAAGGGGCGTTCTACCTGTTTCCTGCCTTGCCTGAGGGGGTCAACGGCACCAACGTGGCGTTGCGGCTGTTGAAGGAAACCGGTGTATGCACCATTCCGGGTGAGACGTTCGGCAATAGCTGCAGCAATGCCATCCGGCTCAGCTACTCCACTTCGCTGGGGAATATTGAGAGGGCGTTTGAGCGCATTATTCCGTGGATGGAAAAGCAGGACTTTTAATCACGGCCAGCTATATGCTTTTTTGTGCGTTTTGTTTTAACAAATTCACACATAAAATCTAATCTTTTGCACAAAGGGTTGTCCTAGCCTTGAGGCCGCAATTTGTAACAGGAGTGCGGTAACTTCATCCACAGGAGAAAACTTAATGAACAATATCGTTTATATCGTTGGTGCTGTTGTTATCGTTCTGGCCATTCTATCGTTTATCGGCTTTCGTTAAGCCGTTGATGTGGCGGGCATTGCCCGCCTGGTGGCAAGTGAGACGGGCGGTACGTCGTGGCTTCGCGGCGTTACCTGCTCACTTGGTGTGTTTGTTTCGAAGTTCTGCAACATCGCCCGCATTACTCGTCCGTATTTCTTTTGTCCTTGCTGTCTGACTAGATGGCACCCTCTGTTCGCAACCGCGTCAGCTCCTCAGCGTTATAACCCAATTGCTTCAGCAATTCGTCGGTATGCTCGCCCAGCGCCGGTCCGGTCCACTCGCTGGAACCCGGTGAGGCTGACAGCTTGGGAACAATGCCAGGCATTTTGAACTGCTTGCCATCGGGTAACTGGCCGGTGATAAACATATCACGCGCCAGAAATTGCGGGTCGCTGAACATATCCGCAACCGAGTAGATCCGGCTGGCAGGTACCTCTGCCTGGTGGAGCGCGGCGAGCACCTGCTCCTGGGATAACGACCCGGTCCAGGCATCAATCAACGCATAGATTTCATCGCGCCGGGAGTCACGGCCCGCGTTGTCAGCCAGTTGTGGATCGTCAGCCATCTGCTCGTGGCCCATGCTGCGCATCAGTCGCTGAAAGATGGCGTCCCCATTGGCACCAATCTGTACCGCTTTGCCGTCGGCGCAGGTATGGATAGAGGAGGGTGTGATGCCCGGCATGATATTGCCGCTGCGTTCACGCACAAAGCCCATGACGTCGAATTCCGGCACCATGCTTTCCATCATGGCAAACACCGCTTCGTATAGCGCGACATCGACAATCTGACCCTTTCCGCCAGCTACTTCACGGTGCCGTAAAGCCATGAGTGCACCGATCACGCCCCATAACGCGGCGATCGAGTCGCCAATGGAAATGCCGGTGCGCACCGGTGGGCGATCCTCGAAGCCGGTGATATAGCGCAACCCGCCTACCGATTCGCCGACCGCGCCAAATCCCGGCTGATTTTTCAGCGGCCCGGTCTGCCCGAAGCCCGATAGCCGCACCATAATCAATTTGGGGTTGAGTGAGTGCAAGACGTCCCAGCCGAGGCCGAGTTTTTCCAGGGCGCCGGGGCGGAAATTCTCGATCAGGATATCGGCGTCCGCGAGCAGTTCCTTGAGGATCCGCAGACCCTCGGGGTGCTTGAGATTAAGCGTGAGTGAGCGCTTGTTGCGCGCCTGCACAAACCACCAGAGTGAGGTGCCCTGATACAGTTTGCGCCATTTGCGCAGGGGGTCGCCGCCATCGGGGGATTCGATCTTGATCACGTCGGCACCGAACTCGGCGCAGATACGGGCTGCGAAGGGACCGGCAATCAAGGTGCCGAGTTCGATAACTTTAAGGCCGGACAGGGGTTTGTCGAGTGGCTTGGCGCTCATGGATGCTCCCTTCGGAAAGTGGCGCACCCAGTCTATGCGATTGGCTTTGCCGCGCGGTAGCGCCGGAGGACGCTAAAGCGCGGCAATTGCCGGCTTGCCCTTACCCTTATTCGGCGTAATCCTTGGCCGGCCGTGCCTCGCCAAGAACCGCCGAGCTTTCCGGCGTCGCCGGATTTGACGCTGACGGGGCGGCGCGATGGGTCAGTACCGGAGCCTCGTTCAGCAACTGGCGGTGCTTGCTGGCGCGATAAGCTTTGGCGCCACGGTAAATAACCACCGCGCCTACAGCCAGGCTGACGACACCAATGATGCCTGGACGCGTAATGCCCTTGCGTAGCAGCATCAGTCCTCCTCCAACCGACATTAGCTGTTCACGGGTATTCAGAGTGTGCTTCTTCGAGACGTTCATTAGGTCTTTCAACATGTTTGGTTCTCCGTTGGTAATGGGTCGACGTGATCTCTCGCAAGGCCTGGGTCAACGCCTGCTTGCGCATGGTCAAACGCCTGGACATGTCGGGCGAGCGAGCCCTGGTGATCAGCATATCCACTTGTGACTGAGAGCCAGGGTGCTGGTTCAGCTTTTTTTGGGTTTCCTCCCTGTCGGACAACACTTTAGCCCTCTAAGTGCAGGTACGGCGAAGAAAAGATAGTTAGAACCATCTGCTCTGCAGCTTGCTCACATAATCAGGCCCATAGAGGAGATACAAGCATGTCCAGCAAGCAGACACAGAGCGAAATGGCAGGAACTGGCGCGGCAGATCGCAACAACAGCAGCAAAAAGATCGAGCAACTTGAGGTGGCCCGTGAGGACGCGACGGGCGAGGCGCTGACCACCAATACGGGTACCCGCCTTGCGGATAATCAAAATACCCTGAAGGCCGGCGAGCGTGGTCCGTCATTGCTGGAAGATTTCATCATGCGCGAGAAGATCACGCATTTTGACCACGAGCGTATCCCTGAACGGGTAGTGCATGCCCGCGGCGCGGGTGCGCACGGCGTCTTCCAGGTCTACGAGCCGCTGAGCGAGCTGACCAAGGCCGACTTTCTGAATGATCCTGCAAAGAAGACCCCGGTGTTCGTGCGCTTTTCCACCGTGCAGGGCCCTAGGGGGTCGGCGGATACGGTACGCGACGTGCGCGGCTTTGCCGCCAAGTTCTATACCGACGAGGGCAACTTTGATCTGGTCGGCAACAATATGCCGGTTTTTTTCATTCAGGATGCGATCAAGTTTCCTGACTTCGTACACGCGGTCAAACCCGAACCGCATAACGAAATCCCCACTGGCCAATCGGCCCACGATACCTTCTGGGATTTTGTGTCGCTGACGCCGGAGTCCGCCCACATGGTGCTCTGGACCATGTCGGACCGCGCTATTCCGGTGCATTTTCGGGCCATGCAAGGTTTCGGCGTACACACTTTCCGCATGATCAATGCCGAGGGCAAGTCGGTTTTCGTCAAGTTCCATTGGCGCCCCGTATCCGGTGTGTTCTCGTTGGTATGGGACGAAGCGCAGAAGCTGGCAGGCAAGGATCCGGATTTCAACCGCAAGATGCTCTGGGAAGATATCGAGAACGGTGACTATCCGGAATGGGAGTTGGGTCTGCAGGTGGTGCCGGAAGAAGACGAACACAAGTTCGATTTCGATCTTCTCGACCCGACCAAGCTCATTCCCGAAGAACTGGTCCCAGTACAGATCGTCGGCAAGATGACGCTGAACCGTAACCCGGATAACTTCTTCGCCGAAACCGAACAGGTAGCCTTTCATAGCGGGCATATCGTGCCGGGTATCGATTTCAGTAACGATCCGCTGCTGCAGGGCCGGCTGTTTTCCTATACCGATACGCAATTGCTGCGTTTAGGCGGTCCCAACTTCAACGAGCTGCCGATCAACCGGCCGGTATGCCCGTTCCACAATAATCAGCGCGATGCGCCGCATCGGCAGGCCATCAACAAGGGTCAAGCGTCCTATGAACCCAATTCGATAGACGCTGGCTGGCCGAAGGAAACGCCCGCTGCACCCAGTGGTGGCGGCTTTGAAAGTTATCCGGAAGCCATTTCTGCGACCAAGATTCGCAAACGCAGCGACTCCTTCAGCGATCATTTCTCCCAGGCCACGCTGTTCTGGAACAGTATGAGCGCGCCGGAACAGGAGCATATTATTGGTGCTTACAGTTTTGAGTTAGGCAAGGTGGAGCGTCTGTTCATTCGTGAACGTCAGGTGAACGAGGTTCTGGCCAATATCGACATGCAGCTGGCTACCAAAGTGGCCGCGAATGTGGGCGTCAACCCCCCTTCTGCACCGACTGTGCCCGAAGTGCAAACCAGCGTTAAGCAGTCCCCGGCGTTGAGCCAGATGAATCTGCTCGCGGGCAATATCAAGTCGCGCAAGGTCGCCATATTGATAGCGCCAGGCGTAAAGGGTGCTGATGTCGATGCGATGATAGCGGCGCTGAAGCAAGAAGGCGCCATGGCCAAATTGATTGCCCCCTCAGCCTCACCGGTGAAGAGCGCCGAAGGCACCATGTTGCAACCCGATGGGTCCATGGAAGGTCTGCCATCGATTGCCTTCGATGCGGTATTCGTGCCCGGTGACGAGGCGATGTTCAAGGCCTTTGAAGGCAGCGGTGTGGCCCTGCATTACTTGCTGGAAGCCTACAAGCATTTGAAGGCCATCGCCCTGTGCGGCAAAGCGGCAGATTTGGCCGACAAGTTATCGTTGCCGGCGGATGAAGGCTTGCTCAAAGGCGCTGATGCGGGTGCTGTCACCAGCGCCTTCTTTGCGGCGATTGCCAAGCACCGTGTCTGGGCTCGAGAAGAGAAGGCCAAGGCAATTCCCGCCTGATACGCCGTTAGCGGATTCGCAGCCCGCCAAGGTAAACGACGGGCCTTCACCCATTGCCCTTCGGGTCAATGGGTGTTTTTTGTCTGCGATTAACCGGCAGCTAACGCCTTTGCCGCTGGTGGCTTATCCGGGTGGATTCTGGGTTGTAAGGGCCAACATGGACAGCAAGACGGACGCGGGTTAATCCCGGGCAGGCCGCAAATTACGTTACACTGCCGGCCATTCCGACTCTGGACGACAATACGTATGGCCCAGCAAGCAACGCCCTATAAGGTGCATCTCAACCTTACCGATACCGATCGCGGCATCTACCAAAGCCTGCGCATGACGGTCGCGCGCCACCCTTCAGAGACGGGGCAGCGCATGATTAGCCGCGTGCTGGCCTATGCCCTGTGGTATCAGGAGCGCCTGGCCTTTGGCCGTGGCCTCTCCGAGGTGGACGAGCCGGCGCTGTGGCACAAGAGCCTGGATGATCGTATTGAACACTGGATCGAGGTGGGTCAGCCGGATGCCGAGCGGCTGATCTGGTGTTCGCGTCGCGCCGAGCGCGTTTCCCTGCTGGCCTATGGCAATACCCGCGTATGGGCCGGCCGGGTCCTGCCGGCAGTCGCCGGCTTGAAAAATCTGCACATTGCCGCGTTGCCGCAAGAGCCGCTGGACGTCCTGGCTGAGACCTTGACGCGGAGCATCGACTGGGGCGTGATGATTACCGACGGCGTACTCTATATCAGCGACGCGGATGCCCAGCACGAGCTGCCGCTGGAGTGGTTGATGGGGGCGAGGTAAAGGCCCATGCGCATTGAATCCCGCCCGGTTCCCGCCGCTCTGCCCGTGTTGGGTGACCTGCCGCCGCTGCTCACGCGTTTGTACGCCGCCCGCGGTGTCAGCTCGGTTGCCGAACTGGACAAACGCCTGCAGGCGCTGCTGCCCTTTGACCTGTTCAAGGGCATGCCTGATGCCGTCAAGGTGTTGGTCGAGGCGTTGCGTCTGGAACAGTCCATTCTGGTGGTGGGCGACTTTGATTGCGACGGCGCCACGGCCAGCAGTGTCGCGGTATTGGGCTTGCGCGCGCTCGGCGCAAAATCGGTCGATTACCTGGTGCCCAATCGCTTCGAGTACGGCTACGGCCTGACCCCGGAAATCGTTGCCGTGGCACTGACCCGCTCGCCGCAGGTGCTGGTCACCGTGGATAACGGCATCTCCAGTATCGACGGCGTAGCCGCGGCCAAGGCCGCCGGTCTCAAGGTGCTGGTGACTGACCATCATTTGCCCGCCGAGCAGTTGCCGGCAGCCGATGCGATCGTCAATCCCAGCCAGCCGGGCTGTGCTTTCCCGAGCAAGGCGATTGCCGGGGTGGGGGTTATTTTCTATGTGCTGATGGCGCTCCGTGTCGCGCTGCGCGAGCAAGGCTGGTTCACTGCGCAGCGGCCCGAGCCCAACCTCGGCGAGTTGCTTGACCTGGTCGCGCTGGGCACCGTTGCCGACGTGGTGCCGTTGGACGCCAACAATCGCATTCTGGTGCATCAGGGCTTGGCGCGGATTCGCGCCGGCCGTTGCCGCCCGGGTATCCGTGCGCTGCTGGAAGTCGCCGGGCGTCCGGCCGAGCGGCTGGTGTCCACGGATCTGGGCTTTATCGTCGGGCCGCGTTTGAATGCGGCGGGGCGCCTGGATGACATGAGCCTGGGTATTGAATGCCTGCTCACCGACAATGAGGATCTGGCGCGGGATATCGCCCGCGAGCTGGACGGTCTGAACCGCGACCGCAAGACCATCGAGCGGGATATGCAGCAACAGGCTCTGGCGACTCTGGCGACGATGACCGTCGAGGAAGTGGATCTGCCCTTTGGCCTGTGCCTGTTCGATGCGGATTGGCACCAGGGGGTGATTGGTATCCTGGCATCCCGCCTGAAAGACAAATATCACCGCCCGGTCATCGCCTTTGCCGATGCCGGCAAGGGCGAGATGAAAGGCTCGGCCCGCTCGGTGCCGGGTTTGCATATACGTGATGCACTGGATGCCGTGGCGGCGCGGCAGCCGGGCTTGATCAGCAAGTTTGGCGGGCATGCGATGGCCGCCGGACTGTCCTTGCCCGCTACGCATTTCGAGGCCTTTCAGACGGCTTTTGATGCGGAGGTGCGGCGTCAGCTGAGCGCCGAGGACCTGACCGGTCGGCTGCTGTCTGACGGCGAGCTGGTGCCGTCGGAATTCAATCTCGAGCTGGCCCGACAACTGCGTGAAGCCGGGCCCTGGGGGCAGCATTTTCCCGAGCCGGGCTTTCATGGTGAATTCCAGTTGATCCAGCAGCGTCTGGTCGGCGAGCGGCACCTGAAAATGGTTCTGCAATTGCCCGGCAGTCCTGATGTGCTGGATGCCATTGCCTTCAATATCGACCCCAAGGTCTGGCCCAACCCGACAGTGCAGCGCGTGTTGCTCGCTTACACACTGGACATCAATGAGTTTCGCGGCCGGCAGACGCTGCAACTGATGGTCAAACATTTGCAGGCGCTATAGATCCCCTCTGCGCATGTCGCAAGCGCATCCCGACCTGTCGTCAGGGCAATTGATATGGCACCATCGGCTCAAACAACAAGAGTAACGATGCATGCCCAAGCTGCTGTCCGAATACGATTACATCATCGTCGGTGCTGGTCCGGCCGGTTGCCTGCTGGCCAATCGCTTGTCGGCCGATCCGGCAGTCAGCGTGTTGCTGCTGGAGGCGGGCGGGCGCGATAACCAGCTGTGGATTCATATCCCGGTGGGCTACCTGTTCTGCATCGGCAATCCGCGCACCGACTGGTGCTATAAAACCGAACCCGAGCCGGGTCTGAATGGGCGCTCGCTGGGTTACCCGCGGGGCAAGGTGCTGGGCGGCAGTTCGTCGATCAACGGCATGATCTATATGCGTGGCCAGGCCAGCGATTACGATGCCTGGGCGGCTGCTGGTAACGCGGGATGGGCCTGGAAAGACGTGCTGCCGCTGTTTATCAAATCGGAAAACCACCATGCTGGCGCTAGTGAGTATCACGGCCATCAGGGCGAATGGCGGGTGGAAACCCAGCGACTGCACTGGCCCCTGCTCGACGATTTTCGCCAGGCGGCGGCTGAATCAGGCATTCCCCCGGTTGACGATTTCAATACCGGTGACAATGAGGGCTGCAGTTACTTTCAGGTCAACCAGCGGCGCGGGGTGCGCTGGAATGCCTCCAAGGCCTTTCTGACGCCGATACGCCAGCGTGCCAATCTGACCGTGCTGACCGGCGCCGAGGTGCAGACGCTGAACCTGCAGGAGCACCAGGTTACCGGAGTCTGCTTGCGTTACCAGGGCGAGGTGCTGGATATCGCCGCGCGCCGGGAAGTGATTCTCTGTGCCGGCGCCATAGGCTCGCCGGCACTGCTGCAGCGCTCGGGTATCGGGCCGCGCGATCTGCTGGAATCACACGGCGTGCCGGTCCGCCATGAGCTGCCAGGCGTAGGCGAGAACCTGCAGGATCATCTGCAGCTACGGTTGATTTATCGGGTCAGCGGTGTCGACACGCTGAACCAGATGGCCTCGACCCTGTTGGGCAAGGCGCGCATGGCCTGGCGCTACGCGCTGGACCGGTCAGGGCCACTGGCCATGGCGCCGAGTCAACTGGGCGCCTTTGCCAAGTCTGATCCGGGCCAGTCGTCGGCCAACCTGCAATACCACGTGCAACCCTTGTCCCTGGAGCGCTTTGGCGAACCTTTGCATGCGTTTCCCGCCTTCACCGCGTCGGTCTGCAACTTGCGCCCAAAAAGCCGTGGTCGGGTACAGATCGCCAGCGATGATCCGCGCCAAGCCCCGCTTATTCAGCCCAATTACCTGAGTCATCCGGATGATCTTGCGGTCGCAGCAGATGCGATCCGCTTGACCCGGCGCATCGCCGCCGCACCGGCGTTGGCGCAGTATCAACCCGAGGAATATCTGCCCGGTGCCGAGCTCAGCAGTGAAGCCGATCTGGCCCGGGCGGCGGCGCAGATTGGCACTACCATCTTTCACCCGGTGGGTACCTGCGCCATGGGCCAGGGCCCGCAGGCGGTAGTTGACGAGCAGTTGCGCGTGCATGGGCTGCGCGGTCTCCGCGTCGCCGATGCGTCCATCATGCCGACCATTACCTCGGGCAATACCTGTTCGCCCACGCTGATGATTGCCGAAAAGCTCGCCAGCCTGCTGGCCTCCTGAAAGCCTGATTTCCATTGCCTTTGCGGCCCCTCCCCGGACACCCCGTAATCGCTCTCCAGCTTGCTGGCGGGGCCGTCCTGACGGCCGCTGTTCAGCCCCGTGCGCCTCAGTTACATAAAATTTGACCCAAGTCATCGCTGCTCCGCCGCACATCACAGAAGCTGCTACGCTAAAAATGGGTCTGTATGGATTGATTGCTGTGGTCACCGGGCATATGCAACGACAAGGAGAAGGCTGATGAGTGGGCAGGACAACTCACTGAATGACCAGCACAAGGATTTGGCCAGCCGTTTTCCGACGGCTTACACCATCCTGTTCTTATTGATTATTTTCGTTGCCGCGCTGACCTGGGTAGTGCCTGCGGGCCAGTATGACCGGGTCATGAATGACAGCGTGGGTCGTGAGG
>JAWOGT010000307.1:0-2664 GCA_046496585.1 Halopseudomonas sp. | reverse complement strand
TGCAACAATTACGTCATTTCGCCGCCCTGGCAGAGCATGGCAACTTCGCCCGCGCTGCCGAAGCGGTGCATCTCAGCCAGCCTGCGCTAAGCCGCAGCATCCAGGCGCTGGAATCCAGCCTGGATTGCCGTCTGCTCGACCGTCACAGCCGCGGCATCAGCCTCACCGTGCATGGTCAGCTGGTGCTCGAGCACGCACAGCGGCTGCTGGCCGGCAGCCATGCGCTGAAAAATGCCGTCAGCCAGCTAGGCAATCTGGAAGCCGGAGAGCTGCTGCTCGGCAGTGGCCCCTACCCGGCAGCGCGGTTGATTCCCCAGGCACTGGGCAAGCTCGCCAGCGCCTACCCGCGGGTGCGCATCCAATTGCTGATCGACAACTGGCGAGGTCTGCGCAGCCGCTTGCTGAAGGATGATCTGGAGCTGTTTGTCGCCGACATACGCGATCTGGAGGATGATCCGCTACTGCATGTTGAAGCGCTGGGGGTGCATCGCGGCGTTATCTGCTGTCGACCCGGGCATCCGCTCAGCCAGCTGGGCAGCCTGTCTGCAGACGAGTTGCTGGCCTACCCGCTGGCCGCCACCCAACTACCCGAGCAGATCAGCCAGGAACTCACCAGCCTGAGCGGCAAGGAGCAACCGATCAGCATCCAGTGTGACAACTTCATGGTCCTCAAGGCGCTGGTCGCGCAAAGCGACGTGTTGACCATGGCGCCGTGGGATGTGGTCGCCGAAGACGTAGGCGCCGGCCGCCTATACGTACTGCCCTTGGCCAATGGACTCTTTCAGCAGACCTCGGCCTATGGGTTGGTCAGCCGCGCGGGGCACACGCTGTCACCGGCCGCACAGAGGCTTCGCCAGCACATACTGGAAGATGAGACAGCGCCTTAGGATCAGCACCACGGATGCCGCGCCAGCACAGCTATTGCATAATTTGTTGAATTGATTATGGTAGAGGCCATTCCCAGCTGATGACTGCAACAGCCCATGCCCCACCCACGCCTCACTTGCAGAACACCCCAGGACTTCCTCGTTTAAGCCGGGACGTGTCAGACGTACCCGGCCGCGCCATATAGCAACCACCTGTCTGGAACTCGCACGCCAAAGCTAACCGGAACTGCCGCGCACAGTTGCTGCGCCGCCTGTCTGGGTCCAAACAGAACCGATAACAGATTTACGCCAACGGACCACCATCATGAACTTGCCCAATATTGTTATTACCCGGCTTGACGCCCAGCGCCTGGACACCCTGTTCGACCCCTTGAAATACCCGATCGACGCCCTGGAAGCGCTGGAAAACGAACTGGCCCGTGCGCGCATCGTCAGCCACAAACGCATCAAGCCCGACGTAGTGACCATGAACTCCACCGTGCGCCTGCTCGACGAAACCAGCGCGCGCGAATTCCTGGTAACGCTGGTCTACCCGCACAATGCCGGTAGCCCCGATACCGTATCCGTTCTGGCCCCGGTCGGCACGGCAATCCTCGGGCTGAAGGTTGGCCAGAGTATCGAATGGACATCAGCCAAGTGCCGGCCGCTGAAACTCAAGGTTTTGGCTATCCCCTACCAGCCTGAGGCCCACCTGGAGTATGAGCTCTGAGCTGAGCAGCTGCTATGCACGGGCCTGACCGCCGCCTAAACGCCAGCCGGGCCCGTTGATGACAAGGAAACAGGCGTGTCATGCAGTAGAGGAATAACTCACGCTTCAAGCGCGACGTGACACCTGCGGAGAAGACCACAGGGCGACTACCAAGGCATGCGGCACGGTGAGCACGGCCAGTCCCCAAAACATGACGCGCACGCCCTCGCCTACCCAGGCAACATCCAAACTAGGCTGCAGGGCATGCAAGCCCCACCAGGCGATTAAACTTAACCCGATCGCGCCCAGGGTAGCGGGCAGCGCAACGCGCGCCATGCCTTTAACGTCAATCGCCGCGTTCGCATTACGCTGGGCGGCCATGAGCATCATGAAATGCCGCAGGCTGTGGACAACACAAAAATAAAAGGTGAACGCCAGCAGCGGCGGCAGCAACAGCAAGGGGGCCGCCAGAGCGATTAACTCGACAAAAACAGATAGCCGATGACTGCGCTGCGTTTGCAATAAGGTAACCAGCAGCAGGACTAGCCAAGCGCCCATCAACCACTGCCCGAACATTGCCACCCGCGGGACTAACGAGGCTACTTCAGCCTGCAAAAGCCAGGCAAACAGCGTGGCAACCTGATCGGGATAGCTGAACATGGGCGCGACAATGGGCAAGCTGCCACTCAACCACCCCGCCAACCCAAACCCTGCCGCCGGCAAGAACGGCCTATCGGTTGCCGCGAAATGCGCTGCTGACATGAGCAAAAAGATCACCAGGGCCCACGCCGGCTGCCACCAGATAAATGCCACGGTGAGTAGCATCAAGGCCAGATAACCGCCAAACCACTGAGCATTGCCCCGGCCACGAACCCGTTTGAGCGCCGCAATCAGCAGGGGGTCTGCCCCCCCATGCGACATGCCAAACACCATCACCGGCAGCAGCACAATCCAGAACTGCTGGCTCAGGCTAAGATCCGCCAACCAGGGCGCGGCGGCCCCCAATGCGAGTGCACAGATAAGCATGCCGATACGGTGCCGTTGGCGTTGCCGGTGACTAATTGAATTGCTCTGCATAACACCCTCCTG
>JAWOGT010000264.1:0-7664 GCA_046496585.1 Halopseudomonas sp. | reverse complement strand
AAAGGCCACGAATACATGCTCAAGTACCTGTTGGGTACGCCCAGGCACGGCGTGATGAACGAGGATGTGGGCAAGCGCGACGGGCTCAAGCCCACCGAAGCCGATTGGGTGGATGAAGGCGCGATTGGCAAGATCGATCTGGTGACCACCCTGGACTTCCGCATGTCATCGACCTGCGTGTACTCCGACATCGTTCTGCCGACCGCGACCTGGTACGAAAAGGACGACATGAATACCTCGGATATGCATCCGTTTATTCATCCGTTGTCCGCGGCGATCGATCCGGCCTGGGAATCGCGCTCCGACTGGGACATCTACAAGTCGATTGCCAAGAAATTCTCGGAAATTTCCGAGGGCGAGCTGGGTGTCGAACAGGACCTGGTGAGCATTCCGATGCTGCACGACAGCCCCGGCGAACTGGCCCAGCCGTTCGGCGGCACCGACTGGAAAACCGCCGGTGAAGCACCCGTGCCGGGCAAGAACTGCCCGAACCTGGTCGTGGTTGAACGGGATTTCCCCAACACCTTCAAGAAGTTCAGCTCCCTTGGACCCTTGCTGGAGAAGCTCGGTAACGGCGGCAAGGGCATCAGCTGGAATACCGATAAGGAGGTCGAGTTCCTCGGCCAGCTGAACCATGAGGTGCTGGACGAGGGCATCAGCCAGGGTCGTCCGCAGATCAATACCGCGATCGACGCCTGCGAAGTGATCCTCTCGCTGGCCCCCGAGACCAACGGCCATGTGGCGGTCAAGGCCTGGAAGGCGCTGTCCAAATTCACCGGCCGCGACCACAGCCATCTGGCAGTCGGCAAGCAGCACGAGGCGATCCGTTTCCGGGATATTCAGGCGCAGCCGCGCAAGATCATATCCAGCCCGACCTGGTCAGGCCTGGAAGACGATCACGTCAGCTACAGCGCCGGCTACACCAACGTCCACGAGATGATTCCGTGGCGCACCATCACCGGCCGTCAGCAGTTCTTCCAGGATCACCCCTGGATGCAGGCCTTCGGTGAGCAGTTGATGAGTTACCGGCCGCCGGTCAACACCCGCACCACCGGTTATGTGCTGGGCAAGAAGCCCAATGGCAATAGCGAAATCGTGCTGAACTGGATCACTCCGCACCAGAAGTGGGGCATCCACAGCACCTACTCCGACAACCTGATCATGCTCACCCTGAGCCGCGGCGGGCCGATCATCTGGTTGTCCGAAGTCGATGCGGTGAAGGCCGGGATCGAGGACAACGACTGGGTCGAGTGCTTCAACGCCAACGGCGCGCTGGTTGCCCGTGCGGTGGTCAGTCAGCGGGTGATGGAAGGGATGGTGATGATGTATCACGCCCAGGAACGCATCGTGAACATGCCCGGCAGTGAAATGACCGGGACTCGCGGCGGCCACCACAACTCGGTTACCCGGGTGGTGCTCAAGCCCACCCACATGATTGGTGGTTACGCCCAGCAGTCATGGGGCTTCAACTATTACGGCACCGTCGGCTGCAACCGCGACGAGTTCGTGGTGGTGCGCAAGATGGACAAGATCGACTGGCTGGATGACGTCGAACTGGGTGGTCTTGGCGCTGACGCTTTGCCACAACCCCTGCCACAGGATATCGAGTGAGGAACCGGCCATGAAAATTCGTTCACAAGTAGGAATGGTATTGAATCTGGACAAGTGCATCGGCTGCCACACCTGCTCGGTCACCTGTAAAAACGTCTGGACCAGTCGCGAAGGCATGGAATATGCCTGGTTCAACAACGTCGAGACCAAGCCGGGTATCGGTTACCCGAAAGAGTGGGAGAACCAGACCAAGTGGAAGGGCGGTTGGAAGCGCAATGCCGATGGCTCGATCAATCCGCGCATTGGCGGCAAGTTCCGGGTACTGGCGAATATCTTTGCCAACCCGGACATGCCGACCATCGATGATTATTACGAACCCTTCGACTTCGACTATCAGCACCTGCACACCGCACCGTCGTCCAAGCACCAGCCGACTGCACGGCCGCGCTCGGCGATCAGTGGCAAGCGCATGGAGAAGATCGAGTGGGGCCCCAACTGGGAGGAAATTCTCGGTACCGAATTTGCCAAACGGCGCAAGGATCAGAACTTCGAGAACATCCAGGCCGACATTTATGGCGAGTACGAAAATACCTTCATGATGTACCTGCCGCGCCTGTGCGAACACTGTCTGAATCCCACCTGCGCGGCGGCCTGCCCGAGCGGTGCGATCTACAAGCGCGAAGAAGACGGCATCGTGCTGATCGACCAGGAAAAGTGCCGCGGCTGGCGCATGTGCATCAGTGGCTGCCCGTACAAGAAGATCTACTTCAACTGGAAGAGCGGCAAGTCGGAAAAATGCATCTTCTGCTACCCGCGTATCGAAGCCGGCATGCCGACCGTGTGCTCGGAAACCTGCGTCGGTCGGATCCGCTACCTCGGTGTGCTGCTGTATGACGCCGACCGCATCCATGAAGTGGCCAGCACGCCCAGCGAGCAGGACCTGTATGAAGAACAGCTGGGTCTGTTCCTCGATCCGCACGATCCAGCCGTGATCGAGCAGGCGCTGGCCGATGGCGTACCTATGTCAGTCATCGACGCGGCGCAGGCTTCACCGGTGTACAAGCTGGCGGTCGACTGGCGCCTGGCGCTGCCGCTGCACCCGGAATATCGCACTCTGCCGATGGTCTGGTATGTGCCGCCATTGTCGCCAATCCAGAACGCCGCCGAGGCCGGCAAGATCAGCATGAACGGCATCCTGCCGGATGTCGACAGCCTGCGCATTCCGCTGCGCTACCTGGCCAACCTGCTGACCGCCGGCGACGAGGCGCCGGTCAAGCTGGCACTCAAGCGCCTGCTGGCCATGCGCGTGTACAAACGCTCGCAGCAGGTCGACGGGGTGGAGAATCTGCAGGTACTGGAAGACGTGGGCCTGACCCGCTCGCTGGCCGAAGATATGTACCGCTACCTGGCGATTGCCAATTACGAGGATCGTTTCGTGATTCCGACCGCGCACCGTGAAGAAGCGCTGAGCGAAGTCTTTGCCGAGCGCAATGGCTGCGGTTTCAGCTTTGGCAGCGGCTGCTCCGGCAGCTCCGATACCAATATGTTCGGTGGCAAAAAAGCCAACCGTCGGGACGTGCTTAAGACCGTCCAGCTCTGGGAGGAGTAAATATGAAAGTTCTCAAGGTCATTTCCCTGTTGATGGATTATCCGGTGGAAGCCGTGCAGCAGGCCCGCGCCGAGCTCGAGGAGGCCATTCTGGCCTCCCGCGAGATCAGTCCCGAGCAACGCCAGGACCTGGTGGGGCTGCTCAACCGCCTGGCCAGCACCGATCTGCTCGATGTGCAGGAAGCCTATACCGAGGAATTCGAACGAGGCCGCTACCTGTCGCTGCTGCTGTTCGAGCACGTGCACGGCGAATCCCGTGACCGTGGTCAGGCGATGGTCGATCTGATGGCCCAGTACGAGAGCGCCGGCTTTGCCATCGGTGTCAAGGAGCTGCCGGACTACATCCCCTTGTATCTGGAGTTTCTCTCCACCCGCGAGGGCGAGGAGGTGCGTGCCGGGCTGGGTGAAGTCGAACACCTGCTGGCACTGCTCGCCAGTCGGCTGGAAGAGCGCGGTTCGGACTATGCCGCCTGTTTCCGCGCCCTGCTGCAGATTGCTGGCACCATCCCCGAGCTGGCGATGGCGGCGATTCGCGAGCAGGTGCTCGAGGAAATCCCCGACAACAGCCTGGAAGCCCTCGACAAGGAATGGGAGGAAGAGCAGGTGACCTTCCTCAATGGCGACAGCGTCTCGGCCTGCGGTACCCGCCCGGCAAACGTCAAGGCCAAGGAAGAAATAGCGGTCCCGGTGCACTGGGTGGGTTTCAATGACAATGCCGTGCCGGCTGGCAGGGCGTAGGAGACAGACATGTCAAACTTCAATTTTCTGCTGTTCGGGGTCTACCCCTATGTCGCTCTGGCGGTCTTCATTATCGGCAGCTGGGCGCGTTTTGATCTGTCCCAGTACACCTGGAAGGCCCACTCAAGTCAGCTCATGGGTAACAAGGGCATGCGCTTGGCCAGCAACCTGTTTCATATCGGCATCCTGTTTATCTTTGCCGGCCATTTTGTCGGCCTGCTGATCCCGGAGTCGATCTATCACTATGTGATCACTACCTCGGGCAAGCAGATACTGGCGGTCGTCTCGGGTGGCTTTTTCGGCATCTTGTGCTTGATCGGCCTGGTGATGCTGCTGCACCGGCGCATGACTGATCCGCGCGTACGGGCGCAGTCAAGCTTTTCCGACATCATGATCCTCTGGGTACTGCTTGCGCAATTGTTGCTCGGCCTGACCACCATCTTCTTCTCGGTTCAGCATCTGGACGGTTCGATGATGGTCATGCTGGCGAACTGGGCACAGTACACTCTGACCTTGCAGCCGCTGCTGGGCGCGGCGGCCATCGAGCCGGTCGGGCTGATCTACAAGCTGCACGTGTTTCTCGGCTTGAGTCTGTTCGTGCTGTTCCCCTTCACCCGCCTGGTACACATCATCAGTGCACCGGTCTGGTATCTGGGTCGTAATTATCAGATCGTCCGGCTCAAGGCCAACGCCCCGGCACGTCCGGCACCGGTTCGCCCGGCGCGCGCGTCGGCTAGTTCCTCCGCACCGCAAGCGGGCGGTAAAGGAGCTGCCCCGGCAGGCGGCGGGATCGGTATCACCTCAGGTGGAATAGGTTCCCCGCGTCCTGCAGCGGCGCACAAGGAGCAACCATGAACAGCGACAGTATTATCGCCAGCAGTACGCGGCAGGAATGGCCACGGGTGAGCATCAATGGGGTGCCGCTCGACCCGCAGGAGATCGCCCTGGAGATGCAATACCATCCGGCTGATACCCGCGAGGAGGCGGTGTTCCTTGCCGCCCAGGCTCTGGTGATCCGCGAGCTGCTGGAGCAGCGCGCGGCCTACCTGGGGGTCGAAGTGTTCAATCGGACTGATGAATCTGACGAGGAAGCGCTGATTCGCGGCCTGCTGGAGCTGGAAGTGCAGGTGCCGGCGGTCGATGAACAGGCCCTGCAGCAGTTTTATCAGTCCAACCAGGAGCGCTTCAGTTCGGCGCCGCTGGTGGCGGCCAGGCATATTCTGCTGGCGGTGGCACCCGATGATGTCGCCGGACGCAGCCATAGTCGTGAGCAGGCGCTATCATTAATCAACCAACTGCGTGACAAACCCGGCCGTTTCGCCGAGTTTGCCACGCAGTACTCGGACTGCCCATCAAAGGAGCAGGGCGGCGCGTTGGGGCAGATCAGCTCGGGGCAGACGGTGGCCGAATTTGAACGCCAGTTGCTGCGCCTGGAGATGGGCCTGGCGAGCCAGCCACTGGAGTCGCGCTATGGTTTTCATATCGTGCTGGTGGAACAGCGAATCGACGGCAAACAACTGCCCTTCGAGCTGGTCAGAGACAGTATTCAGGCCGAGCTGGCGGAAAGAGTCTGGCAAAAAGCCGTGGTACAGTACATCGAAACGCTGATAGGCGAGGCGGGTATCGAGGGTATCGTCATGCGCGGAGCTGCGTCTCCGCTACTGCAATAAAACGGCAATAGAGGAGATGGCCATGGCCGCTACACAGCTGATAGACGGGCTGGGCCGACGCATCGATTATCTGCGCATGTCGGTGACTGATCGCTGTGACTTCCGGTGTGTCTACTGCATGGCCGAGGACATGACCTTCTTGCCTCGGCAGCAGGTACTCACCCTGGAGGAAATTCAGCGCCTGGCCGCGCTGTTCGTCGCCCAGGGGGTGAAGAAAATTCGCCTGACCGGCGGCGAGCCGCTGGTGCGTCGGGGCATAGTCGAATTGTGCGCCGGCATCAGCGCCTTGCCCGGCCTGCGCGAATTGGTCATGACCACCAACGGCTCGCAACTGGTCAAGCTGGCACGCCCGCTGGCCGACGCCGGCGTCCAGCGTCTGAACATCAGTCTGGATAGCCTGGACCCGGCCAAATTCCGCGCCATCACCCGGACCGGCGAACTGCAACAGGTGCTGGATGGTATTGACGCGGCGCGCGATGCCGGGTTCAAGCGCATCAAGCTTAATGTGGTGGTGATGAAAGGCCGCAACGCGGACGAGATTCCGGCGCTGGTGGACTATGCGCTGGCGCGGGACCTGGACATCACCTTTATCGAGGAAATGCCGCTGGGCAACGTCGGTCGCTCACGGGGTGAATCCTTTTGTTCCAGCGACGAAGTGCGCGAGATCATCAGTCAGCGCTACCAGTTGCTGGACAGTACCGAAAACTCTGGCGGGCCGGCGCGCTATGTGCGGGTCGAAGGCCATCCCGCCAGTCGCATCGGTTTTATCTCGCCGCATTCGCATAACTTCTGCGCGAGCTGCAATCGCGTGCGCATGACCGCCGAGGGGCGTTTGTTGCTGTGTCTGGGGCAGGAAAACTCGATCGACATGCGTGCGCTGGTGCGCCGTCATCCCACCACGGACGCGCCCTTGCTGGTGGCGTTGCGCAAGGCATTGCATGGCAAGCCGGCACACCATGACTTTTCCTCTGACGGTGAGGTTCAGATTGTGCGTTTCATGAATGCGACGGGAGGTTAGCCAGCAGCGGAGTAACACCCTGAGTGTATTAACCTGGGCGTATTAACCAGGGTGTAGCAATAAAAAACGCCAGCGCAATTGCGCTGGCGTTTTTGTTTCTTGCTACGGATGACCGGTTATTCTACCGAGCTGTAGTAGGCGGCCAGATCAGCGATGTCTTCGTCGCTCAGGTTCTTGGCCATCGGCGTCATGATGGCCGCGTTGCCGCCGGCGCGCTGGCCTTCACGGTAGGCCTTGAGCGAGGATTCCAGATAAGCGGCGTGCTGGCCCTTCAGGTTCGGATAGATCGGCACCATGGCAATGCCATCCTTGCCATGACAGGCGACACACACGGCTATCTTGCCTTCACCGGCGGCGGCATCGCCAGCGGCCTGGGCGATGCCCATCGGCGCCAGGACCAGGACAGCAGAAGCAAACAGGATTTTCAACATAATCGTTATTCCTCATCATTTATTGCTTGGGTGTTGTTCAAGATCATTAATACCACCAATTGTACGCTTGCAAGCGCTTGAGAACGCGTATTTCACCTCCTTTTATAACCAGACATTACCGCACAGGGAATCACAGGAAAAGCGCCATCGCCGCCAGCACCGCCAGCAGCCAGCCGCTGACCGCCAGGCGCAACCAGCGCGGCGCGGTTTTCAGGCCCATGAAGTGATCGATCACCCACTGGCCTTTCACTGCACTCAGCAGCAGAATGGCCCATAGCAGCCATTCGCCCTGGATCAGCGCAAAGGTTGGCTGGTGCCCGAGCCACCAGCCGGTCAGTGTCAGGGCCAGCAGGCCAAGCCAGCTGAGCGTCAATCTATGCGTCATGGTTCACCTCAAGGCAGCACGTAGAGCAACGGGAACAACATCAACCAGACCAGATCGACCATATGCCAGTAACTGGCTGCCGACTCTGCCGCCATTTCCCGTTTAGCCCCTGAAGGATAAGCACCGCGCTGAAAACGCGCCGCCACGACCAGGAGGATGACCATCCCCAGCACCACGTGCATCAGATGGAAGAAGGTGGTGAAGAAATAGAAAAAGTAGAAGGTATTGGTGCGCAGGTGGTAACCGGCACTGAACATCTGCTG
>JAWOGT010000263.1:0-7146 GCA_046496585.1 Halopseudomonas sp. | reverse complement strand
ATTGCAGTTTTTGCTCTACCGGCAAGCAGGGATTCAATAGTGATCTGACCGTGGCCGAAATAATCGGCCAGGTGTGGGTCGCCAACAAATCGTTCGGGACTATTCCGGGCAAGTCCGACCGCGCCATCACCAACGTGGTGATGATGGGTATGGGCGAACCGCTGTTGAATTTCGACAACGTCGTCGATGCCATGCTGTTGATGATGGACGACCTGGGTTATGGCATCTCCAAGCGCAAGGTGACCTTGTCCACCTCTGGCGTGGTGCCGATGATCGACAAGCTCGGCGAAATTACCGATGTGGCGCTGGCTCTGTCGCTGCATGCGTCTAACAATGAGTTGCGCAACCAGTTGGTACCGATCAACAAGAAGTATCCGCTGGAAGTCCTGCTGCCGGCTTGCAATCGCTATATTGCCCGGCTCGGTGACAAGCGCGTATTGACCGTTGAGTACACCATGCTCAAGGACATCAATGATCAGCCCGTGCATGCTGAGGAAATGATCGAGTTGCTGCGCAGTACGCCGTGCAAGATCAACCTGATCCCGTTCAACCCCTTCCCCCATTCGGGTTACGAGCGGCCCAGCAACAACAGTATCCGCCGTTTTCAGGACATGCTGCACAAGGCCGGCTATCAGGTTACCGTGCGCACCACGCGTGGCGAAGACATCGATGCCGCTTGCGGCCAGTTGGTCGGCCAGGTGGCGGACCGTACCCGCCGTAGCGAACGCTATATTGCCCTGCGCGAACTGAGTGTTGACGAGCCTGTCACACTGCAGCCTTCCGCTTCAGAACGATAAGTATCCAACCGGGGATCGATTGTGATGAAAAAAACCAATCTGGCAGTGATGCTGTTGCTCAGCCTGGCATTGGCCGGCTGCGTCACGACATCGGACCAGCCGCGGCGGGCCAAGGATCCGGACGGTGCCAGGGACGCTTACATCCAGCTGGGTCTGGGTTATCTACAGCAAGGCGAGACCGAAAGCGCCAAGGCGCCCTTGAGCGAAGCCTTGAAGCTCGACCCACACTCGTCGTCGGCGCATATCGCGCTGGCAATGGTGTTCCAGCGCGAAGGCGAATATGAGTCCGCTGATAAACATTTTCGCGCAGCTCAGGCCAGCAGTCCGGATGACCCACGGATCCTCAATAACTACGGCGTGTTTCTGCTCGGTCAGGAACGTTACCCGGAAGCTTTGAGCGCGTTCCAAAAGGCCGCGCAGGACAATCTCTACGGCGAGCGCTCGCGGGTGTTCGAGAATCTCGGCATTACCTACGCGCGTATGGGCCAGGCAGACGACGCCAAGGCCAGCTTTGAACGTGCGTTGCGGCTCAACAGCCGCCAGCCGTTGGCCCTGCTGGAAATGGCCAAGCTCGAATTTACCGCCAGGCACTTCGTACCGGCCTGGGATTATTATCGCCGCTTTACCGAATACTCCGGACAGGATGCCGAGAGCTTGTGGTTGGGTGTGCAATTGGCTCGTCGCTTTGAGGATCATAACAGCGCCGCCAGTTATGCCCTGCAGTTACGTCGACTTTATCCGGCCAGTGCGCAAGCTCAGGCTCTTGAGGCTTCAGAAAGGTTATGAATACAGAACAGCGTGATATCCAGATGGAAATGCCCCGGGAGCGCAACAAACACAATCCCGGAGCCACTCTGCGCGAGCAGCGCGAGCAACGGGGGCTGAGTACGGCTGCTACGGCCGCCACCCTGCGGTTGCCGGAAAAGATCCTGCTGCATCTGGAGGCTGGGCGCTTCGATCAATTGCCCGGCGATACCTTCGCCCGCGGTTACGTGCGCAATTACGCCAACCTGTTGGGCCTGGACGCCAATCGTCTGGTGCTGGAGTATGACAACTATGTGGGTGTGGCCACCCAGGAGCGCCGCGTCAATGGTATCGATACAGTAACCCCGCCGGGCAAGACCGGGCATATGCTGGTCACCTGGTCCTCGGTGATTATCGCGCTGATCATTCTCGCCTCGGTGCTGGTCTGGTGGTATGACAGCCGTCCGGTGCAGGTGCCAGCAGAAGAGGTGACCAGTGAAGATCAGTTGATCGATGCAGTTGAAGTGGATGCCCTGGCATTGCCGGTCAGCATGGAACAGGACCTGCAATCCCAGGCCGAGGCTGCCGCCAGCGCTAATTCAGCCCTGTTTGGCGATCAGCTCGACGGCGCTGCCGAACCGGTGCAAAACGCGGGCGTGGTAGCCGAGGGTGAGCAGCCCGCTGCAGCGTCTGCGGACGCTTTGCAGATGAGCTTTACCGGCAACTGCTGGTTGCAGATTACCGCGGTGGGCGGTCAGGTGTTGCGCAGCAGCTTGATGCAGGCCGGTCAGTCCGTGAGTATCGACCATGCCGGCCCGGTGGATGTGGTAATCGGTGCGGTCGAGACGCTCGCGCAATTTGTCTATCGCGGCGAGTCCGTTGATATGCAGTCCTACAACCAGGCGGGCGTCGTTCGTCTGCGTCTGGGCCAGTAAGGAGGAGCCAACATGCATCAAGAATCTCCTATCAAACGGCGGGTGTCCCGGCAAATTCGCGTCGGCACGGTGCTGGTTGGCGGCGATGCACCGATTTCCGTGCAGAGCATGACCAACACCGAAACCTGTGATGTGGCGGCCACCGTGGCGCAGATCAATCAGCTGCAGGCGGTTGGCGCCGATATCGTGCGCGTGTCGGTGCCGAGCATGGAGGCGGCCGAGGCTTTCGGTGAAATCCGCAAGCGCGTCAGCTTGCCGCTGGTCGCCGATATCCATTTCGACTACAAGATCGCCTTGCGGGTCGCCGACCTGGGGGTCGATTGCCTCCGCATCAATCCCGGTAACATCGGCCGCGAAGATCGGGTGCGCGCGGTGGTTGATGCGGCACGGCACAATGGTATCCCGATACGCATCGGCGTGAATGCCGGGTCGCTGGAGAAGGATCTGCAGAAAAAGTACGGTGAGCCTACACCGCAGGCGCTGGTCGACTCGGCACTGCGGCATGTGGACTACCTGGACAAGCTGGATTTTCAGGACTTCAAGGTCAGCGTCAAGGCCTCCGACGTGTTTATGGCCGTCGGCGCCTATCGCTTGCTCGCCGCGCAGATTGAACAGCCTTTGCATCTGGGTATCACCGAAGCCGGTGCGCTGCGCTCGGGTACCGTCAAATCGGCCGTCGGCCTGGGCCTGCTGCTCGCCGAGGGCATCGGCGATACCATTCGCATTTCCCTGGCAGCGGACCCGGTGGAGGAGATCAAGGTCGGCTTTGATCTGCTCAAGTCGCTGCATTTGCGCTCGCGTGGCATCAACTTTATTGCCTGCCCGAGTTGCTCACGACAGAATTTCGATGTGATCAAAACCGTCAACGAGCTCGAGGCGCGCCTGGAAGATGTGGTCGTGCCCCTGGATGTCGCGGTCATTGGCTGTGTGGTCAACGGTCCCGGCGAGGCCAAGGAGGCGGATGTCGGCCTGGCCGGAGGCTCGCCGAACAATTTGTTGTATGTCGGTGGCGTCCCGAACCAGAAAGTGGACAATGCGCATCTGGTGGACCGGCTGGAACAGATGATTCGTGACAAGATTGCTGCCAAGCAGGCGCTGGAAGCCAATACCATCGCCCGTGGCTGATAAAGGAAAGACGCTGTGAAGACCTTGCAAGCCGTGCGCGGCATGAACGACATTTTGCCCGCCGACGCTGCCCTGTGGCAGTATTTTGAGCGCTGCGTAGCGCAGTTGCTGGGCAGTTACGGTTATCAGCAGATACGCTTGCCGATCGTTGAATCCACCGAGCTGTTCAAGCGCACCATCGGTGAAGTGACCGATATCGTCGAGAAGGAAATGTATACCTTCGACGACCGCAATGGCGACTCCCTGACCCTGCGTCCCGAGGGTACTGCCGGTTGTGTGCGGGCGATGCTCGAACATGGCCTGTTGGGCGGCGGCGTCAGTCACAAGGTCTGGTATAACGGCCCGATGTTTCGTCACGAGCGGCCACAGAAAGGCCGTTATCGGCAGTTCAACCAGATTGGCGTGGAAACCTTCAATCTGGGCGGGCCGGATATCGACGCCGAATTGATCCTGCTCAACTGGCGCTTATGGAAGCAATTGGGTTTGCAGGATGTGGTCAGTCTGCAGCTCAACAGTCTGGGTAGCAGCGCCGACCGCGTTCGCTACCGGGAAGCGCTGGTCGGCTATCTGCGTGAGCGTTACGAGCAGCTGGATGAGGACAGCCAGCGGCGCCTGGAAACCAATCCGCTGCGCGTACTCGATAGCAAGAACCAGAACACCCAGGCGCTGTTGAGTGAGGCGCCCAAGCTGGCTGACTATCTGAATGATGAAGCCCGTGAGCATTTTGCCGGTCTTTGTGCACTGCTGGATGCCGCGGGTCTGCCCTATGAGATCAACCCCAGGCTGGTGCGGGGACTGGACTACTACGGCCTGACAGTGTTCGAATGGGTCACCGATCAACTGGGTTCGCAGGGCACCGTGTGTGCCGGCGGGCGTTATGATGGTCTGGTTGCGCAGTTAGGTGGCAAGCCGGCACCGGCTGTGGGTTTTGCCATGGGCATTGAACGCCTGTTGCTGCTGATTCAGACCCTGGACCTGGTGCCGGCCGAACTGGCCAGACAGGTTGATGTCTACCTCGTGACGCTGGGTGAGGGGGCTGATAAGGCCGGTTTTCGCCTGGCTGAACAACTGCGTGATGCGCTGCCTGGCGTGCGCCTGGTGGTGCATTGCGGGGGTGGCAGCTTCAAGAGCCAATTCAAGAAAGCCGATAAATCAGGCGCCTTGTTCGCGCTGATTCTGGGTGAAGATGAAGTCGCCGCTCAGCGCGTGGGTATCAAGCCGCTGCGCGGGGAAGGTGAGCAGGAAAATATCGCCTGGCAGGATGTGCCGGCACGTCTAAAACAATTGTTGTAAGCGGTCTAGACCGTTTTTGCGCAGGCAAGGAGACAAGGGTGAGTTACCAGACAGAAGAAGAACAGGTAGAGAAGATCAAAGAGCTCTGGAATCGCCACGGTATTCCGCTGCTCACCGGTGTGGTTATTGCTTTGGCCGGGGTGTTTGGCTGGCAGGGCTGGACCAATTATCAAGACACCAGGGCCGGCAACGCCTCGGCGCTGTATCAGAATATGCTGGAAACCGTGCTGGCAGCTGAAGACGAGCAAGCCCGGACCCGCGCCGCCGAATTGGCCGAGCAGATCCGCAGTGAGTATGGCGGTACCCGCTACGCCCAGTTTGCCGGTCTGATGCAGGCCAAGCTGGCAGTAGAAGCGGGCGACATGAGTAGCGCCGAGCAGGTATTGCGCGAGGTCAGCGAAAAAGCCGGAGACGCTACGCTGCAAGAGGTGGCTCGTCAGCGCCTGGCTCGCGTGCTGGCTGACCAGCAACGTGCCGAAGAAGGCCTGGAGCTGTTTTCCGGTCAAGTGGCCGGCGCCTTGCTGGCGGGCCGCGAAGAAGTACGTGGTGATCTGCTGTTGAGTCTGGGCCGGGTAGCTGAGGCTCGTCAGGCGTATACCGCAGCCCTGCAGGCGATTGCCGATCCACGTGATCGCCCGCAATTACAGTTGAAGCTCGATGATCTGGCGGAGGAAGCCTAGTGAACCTGAAGTTCCGATATCTTGCCATAGGCCTTGCCGCTGCATTGGTGGTTGGCTGTGGTAGTGCCGGCAAGAAAGAGTTACCCCCTGCCGAGCTGGAGAAATTCACCGCCGAGCAGGACTTTGAGCGTAGCTGGAAACGCAATATTGGCGTTGGCCAGGGCAAGTTGTTTACCCACCTGAGTCCAGTGCTGGACGGCCTGACGCTGTACGCAGCGGACGCCAAAGGCCGGGTGGTCGCCATGGATCGTGACACCGGCGAGGTCAAATGGCAGGTCAAGCTCGATGAGCGACTCTCGGGCGCCGTGGGTGCTGGCGGTGGCCGGGTGCTGCTCGGGACCCTGGACGGTGAAGTCATCGTCCTGGCCGAAGCCGATGGCGAAGAGCTCTGGCGTGCTCAGGTCTCCAGCGAAGTGCTGGCACCGCCGCAGACCAATGGCGACGTGGTGGTCGTGCAGACCCAGGACGACAAGCTGACGGCGCTGGATATCAGCTCCGGTGAGCAGCGCTGGGTCTACGAATCCGGGCTGCCGGTATTGACCGTACGCGGGCACAGCACGCCGGTCGTGGATTTGCGCCGCGTGTATGCCGGCCTGGCCAGCGGCCGCGTGGTGGCTTTGGCCGCCGATACCGGCCTGCCTCTCTGGGAGGAGCGTGTTGCCCAGCCTCAGGGACGTTCCGAACTGGAGCGCATGGTCGATATCGACGGTGATCTGTTGCTGGTGGATGACGTTCTCTATGTCGTCAGCTTTCAGGGCGTCATGGCCGCACTGGATGCCAATAGCGGCAGCCGCTTATGGCAGTACCCAGCGTCCAGTCATGCCGGGGTTGCCGAAGGTTTTGGCAGTCTGTATGTCAGCCACGCCGACGGCAAGGTAGAGGCGGTAGACCGCAAGCGCGCCGAGCCCTTGTGGACCAACGAAGATTTGCTGCGGCGCAACCTGACAGCGCCGGTGGCCTTCAGCAGCTTTGTGGCCGTTGCCGACTTTGAAGGCTACGTGCACCTGCTGGCGCAAACCGATGGCCGACTGGTCGCGCGGACTCGGGTGGACAGCAAGGGTGTGCGCACGGCACCGATCGTGGTTGGCGACACGCTGTATGTTTACGGTAACAGCGGCGATCTGGTTGCCCTGAAGCTGAAGTAAGGTAAAAACGCTATACTGTTCCGGCCGCTGCCCGACTTTTCTGGCGCAGCGGCCTTTTTGTTTATTGCGCGGTAATCCGTGCGCGGAGTGATCATGGTTCCTGTAATTGCCCTGGTGGGTCGGCCGAACGTCGGCAAATCCACCCTTTTCAATCGTCTGACCAAAAGTCGTGACGCGATTGTGGCCGACGTGTCCGGCCTGACCCGTGACCGGCAGTACGGTGAGGCGAGATGGCAGGGCAAGCCCTATATTCTGGTCGATACCGGCGGTATTACCGGCGAAGAGCTGGGTTTGGACATGCTCATGGCCGGGCAGTCGCTGCAGGCGATTGAAGAAGCTGATGCGGTGCTGTTTCTGGTCGATTCGCAAGTGGGCAGGACCCCGGGCGATGAACTGATTGCCGAGCACCTGCGCAAGCGCAACAAGC
>JAWOGT010000176.1:0-9451 GCA_046496585.1 Halopseudomonas sp. | reverse complement strand
TCAGGCGGCATGTTCAGCGAGCTGCGCGTACGCGGACTACCCATCCCTGGCTATCCCGAGCTGCAATGGGGGCTGCCGGCCAGCGGCAAACTGCAGCGCCTGTGGCGCCATGCACGACCCGACGCTGTCTACCTGGCCACCGAAGGACCGCTGGGCTGGTCAGCGCTGCGGGTGGCGCGGCGCATGGGTATTCCGGTGATCAGCGGCTTTCATACCAATTTTCAGCAATACAGTGATCACTACGGCCTCAGCCTGCTGCACAAACCCATGATGAACTACCTGCGCTGGTTCCATAGCCGCGCCCAGCTAACCCTGACCGCCAGCCCCAGCCAGCAGCGCGCTCTGATGCGCGCCGGCCTGCAGAATCTGGCGCTGCTGGGCCGCGGGGTCGACTGCGAACGCTTTCACCCTGCCCACCGTAATCAGGCGATACGTGCCAGCTGGCAAGTGGCCGCAGACGATCTGGTCTTGCTGCACGTCGGCCGCCTCGCCGCGGAGAAGAACCTGGCGCTGCTGGTACAGGCCTGGGGCCGCCTGCAACGAGCGCAGACGCCCGGCGCGCAACGCTTGCGCTTGGTCATCGTGGGCGATGGCCCGTCCCGAGCAGTGTTGCAGCGCCAATTGCCCGATGCGATATTTACCGGCACCCTGAAGGGCCAGCCACTGGCCCAGGCCTATGCCAGCGCGGACCTGTTCGTCTTTCCCAGCATCACGGAGACCTTTGGCAACGTGGTGATCGAAGCCATGGCTTCCGGCCTGGCGGTCTGCGCCTTCGATCTGGCTGCTGCGCACCAGCATATCCGCGACCGATTCAGCGGCTGCCTGGCGGCGGAAGGCCACGAGAGCCTGTTTATCGACAACCTGGACTGGCTAGTGAGAGATGCGGAGGGTCGGCGCAGCATACGGATGCATGCCAGGCATCGTGCCTGTCAACTGGGCTGGGGCGAGGTGGTGCAGCGTTTTGAGGGTTATCTGCGAAAAGCGGCCAACCGGCCGCCAGCAGGCTTGCCGGCGCTACAGAGCAAGTAGCGCCGGCAAGCCTGTCAGTCAGTTCAGGCGAGTGTTTTCAAGGCGTCGCGGCTGAACGGCAGGATCTCCGCGAAGCGACCCTCACGCACCTTGTCGGCCCACTGTGGATCGACAATCAGTGCGCGACCGACAGCGACCAGATCGAACTCAGCCTGGCCCAGGCGCTCAAGCAAGCCGTCGATGTTGGCAGTTTCCGCGACCTTGTCGGTCTTGACCATAAACTCCAGAAACTCACCATCCAGACCGACACTGCCGACCGTGATGCATGGCTTGCCGGTAATCTTGCGCGTCCATCCGGCCAGATTGAGCGGCGAAGCGTCGAATTCCGGCTCCCAGAAACGCCGCTGCGAACAATGGAAAATATCCACGCCGGCGTCGGACAGCGGCTGCAGGAAGCTCTCGAGCAATTCCGGCGTGGGTGCCAGGCGCGCGTTGTAATCCTGCTGTTTCCATTGGGAAAAACGCAAGATCACCGGATAGTCAGGGCCAACCGCAGCGCGCACGGCGCGGATAATCTCAACGGCAAACCGTCCCCGGTTTTCCATGCTGCCACCGTATTCGTCAGTACGCTGGTTAGTGCCGTCCCAGAAAAACTGATCGATCAGGTAACCATGCGCGCCGTGCAGCTCGATGGCGTCAAAGCCGATGTCCTTGGCATCCTTGGCCGCTTGGGCGAAGGCCTTGACCACATCCTGAATGTCTTCATGGGTCATGCCATGGACCAGCTCTTTGCCGTCCTTGATCCGCTCCATCGGGCCATAACCCGGCACATCGCCGTCGGGCGGCGTACCCAGGCGGCGCACGTTGCCCACGTGCCATAGCTGCGGGGCAATCTTGCCGCCGACCGCATGCACTGCTTCGACTACTTTCTTCCAACCGGCCAGGGCTTCTTGGCCATGGAAAGCCGGTACGTCAGGGTAACCATTGGCAGCCGGGTGACCGACTGTGGTGCCTTCGGTAATGATCAAGCCAACGCCGGATTCGGCGCGGCGCCGGTAATAGTCCACCACCTGCTCGGTCGGTACGCCGTTGGGCGAAAAATTCCGCGTCATGGGCGCCATGACGATGCGGTTGCTCAGGCTTAATGGGCCGAGCTCAAAGGAGGCGAACAGGGGGCTGGTATCAGCAGACATCAGATTACTCCGTAGATAAAAGGGTGCGACCACATCGTGGTTGACCGGTCGTCTTGGTGTGCTTGTATCCATTCAGGGACGCAAGAGCCTGTCCAACTGACCGATAAACACCCGCAGGGGCGCTATCTGGCGGTCGACCTTCATGCGCAGTAATGCGCCTTCCCACGCGGCGCCAATAAAGGCACCTAACGCCTGGGGGTCCTGATCGGCGGCCAGCTCACCAGCGTCCCGGGCCTGTGCCAGACACTCAGCCAGCAACTGGCTGGAGCGATTGAGAATCGCACTGGCGGCATAGCCTATCGGCTGGCTCTCATCCGCCTTCTCGTGGCAGAGGCTACCAATGAAGCACTGGTGGGTGGGCTCGGCCTGATTGGCAAAGTAACCGACCAGGTCGCGGTAAAAGCACAGTATCCGCTCGCGCGGCGAGCCAGCCTGCGCCTGCAGCGCAGTAGCAAAACGTTCCAGGCGCGGCGTGTAATAGTAATGCAGCGCCTGAATGGCAAAGTCTTCCTTGCTCTCGAAGTAGTGATAGAAAGAACCCTTGGGCACCCCGGCACTCTGGGTGATTTCCTGCACCCCGGTACCGTTGTAGCCCTTGAGCAGCATCACTTCGGTGCCGGCGGCCAGAATGCGTGCGCGTTTGTCTTGAATAGCGTTCATGCCAATCACTATACGACCGGTCATATAGTATTTATAGACTTACGCGGTTTTATTGATTTCATTGATAACGCCGGATAATTTGCAAGCGGCAAGCGGCAAGCCAAGAATACAGCGAAAATCGGACATAAAAAAACCGGGAATATCCCGGTTTTTTTGCTTGGAGCTTAAAGCTTGGCGCTTGAAGCTAGCGTCGCGGCTTAGTGCTCGACGTCGCCTTCATCGTGCTCAACGCCGCCTTCACCATGGATATGACCATGGGCCAGCTCGTCTTCGCTGGCATCGCGCACGTCAGCCACCTTGACTTCAAAGGTCAGACGCTGACCAGCCAAAGGATGGTTACCATCGACAGTCACTTCGTCGCCTTCCACTGCAGAAATGGTGACAATCTGCATGCCGCCGTCCGGACCGGAGGCATGGAACTGCATGCCCACTTCCAGCTCCTCGACGCCCTCAAACATATTGCGGCCCAATACAGCGACCAGTTCGGCGCTGAATTCACCGTAGGCATGTTCTGGCTCTACCGTGACTGTCAGCTCATCACCCACCTGCTTGCCAATGAGCGCCTGCTCTAGACCGGGGATGATATTGCCCGCGCCGTGCAGGTATACCAGCGGTCCACCGCCCTCGGAAGAGTCCAGCACTTCGCCTGCATCATTGGTCAAGGTGTATTCAATCGATACGGCTTTGTTGGCAGCAATCTGCATAATCTAATACCTGTCTTTTTACGTGAAGCGAGTCAGTTTACGCCAGTCATCCACATAACGCACGGGTTGACCGATGCACGGCCACCCATGAAGATGCCGCATCTGGTGCCCAAATGCGCACCCAAGCTGGCTGGAATAAGGTGATAAAGCATGTCAGACCGACGGGTTCTGGTAATCAACTGCGGTAGTTCATCAATCAAGTTTGCGCTGCGCTGCGAGTCGCAGTCTGCGGCCCTGTTAAGCGGGCTGGCTGATCGCCTGGGCAGCGACCAAGCGACGTTATCCTGGCAAGTTGCCGGCCAGCAACACCGTGTGCTGCTGGCCGACGGCAAGCATGCCACCGCGCTGACCGCGCTGTTACCACTGATCGAGAATGACAGCGGCCCACCACTGAGTGCGGTGGGTCACCGGGTGGTGCACGGTGGCGAGCATTTCACCGGGGCACAGATCATCGACCAGGCAGTGCTTGATGCTATCCGTGCCAACGCCCCGCTCGCCCCCCTGCACAATCCGGCTAATCTGGCCGGGATCGAAGCGGCCATGCAGGTCTTCCAGCAGATACCGCATATGGCCATCTTCGATACCGCGTTCCATCAGAGCATGCCCGCGCATGCCTATCGTTACGCTCTGCCTGAGGCGCTGTACACCGAGCATGGCATCCGCCGTTACGGCTTTCATGGCACCAGCCACCAGTACGTAACCAACCAGGCCAGCCGGCTTGCCGGGCTGCGGCCGGGCCAGGGCGCCTGGCTCAGTGCGCACCTGGGCAACGGCTGCTCGAGCTGCGCGGTGCTGGAGGGGCGCAGCCAGGACACCAGCATGGGCCTGACGCCGCTGGAGGGATTGGTGATGGGCACGCGCAGTGGTGATGTCGACCCCAACCTGCACGCGCACCTGGCCAGGACACTGAACTGGGACCTGCCGCGCATCGAAACCCTGCTCAACCGCGAAAGCGGTCTGCTCGGGCTCTCCGGGCTGTCCAACGACATGCGCCAGCTCGAGCAGGCGCGCAGCGAAGGCCACCCCGGCGCCAGCCTGGCCATCGATGTATTCTGTTATCGTCTGGCCCGTTCACTGCTGGGGCTGGCCGCCGCGCTGCCGCGCATCGACGGCTTGATCTTCACCGGCGGCATTGGCGAAAACTCCCCGCTGGTGCGTGGCAAAACCCTGGAACATATGGCCGTACTCGGACTCAAACTCGACGCCGAGCGCAACAGCTCTGCGCCGCGCGGTCAGGCCTGTATGATCCATGCTGCGGATTCAATCGCGGTGATGGTCATCCCCACCGACGAAGAGCGCCAGATTGCGGACGAAAGTCTCGCCCTCATTCCCCACTGACACGCCACTCCTGACAGGAAGTTCACATGCATACCTTTTTCATCGCCCCTACCGGCTTCGGCGTCGGCCTGACCTCCATCAGTCTGGGTCTGATTCGCGCCTTGCAGCGGACCGGACTGCGCGTGCACTTTCTCAAGCCGATTGCCCAGCCGCACCCCGGTGATACCGGCCCGGAGCGCTCCAGCGAGCTGATCAGCCGCACACTGGGCCTGACCCCGCCAACCCCGCTGACGCTACCGGAGGTCGAGCACCGCTTGGCTAACGGTCAGCTGGATGAAGTGCTGGAGGATATTGTCAGCCTCTATCAGCAGACTGCAGTGGATGCCGATGTGGTGATTGTTGAAGGCATGGTGCCGACCCGGCAGGCCAGTTATGCCGCGCGTATCAATCAACATCTGGCGCGTACGCTGGATGCCGACGTGATTCTGGTCACCGCACCGGACAATCAGGATATGGCCAGCGTGGCTGACCGCATCGAGATTCATGCGCAAGGCTTCGGCGGCCCCAGACACCCCAAGGTCCTCGGGGTGATCGTCAACAAGGTGCGCAACCTGGAGATGCGTGAAGATCCGCCGGCCGACCGCGACGCACTCAAACGCACCCTCAAGGAATACGCACTGGCTCTGAAACAGGAGTCTGCGGTACTCAACACCGAAGAGTTCCGCCTGATCGGCTGCATCCCCTGGCAGGCCGAGCTGAATGCACCGCGGACTGCGGACGTGGCGGCGCAGCTCGACGCCCGCATATTGCACCCGGGCGACATGCAGCACCGCCGCGTACTGGATATCGCCCTCTGCGCGCGCACCGTGCCGAACATCGTCGAGCGCCTGAAACCCGGCACTCTGATCGTCACCCCCGGCGACCGCGATGATGTGATCATTGCCGCCAGCCTGGCAGCCTTGGCGGGCACACCCCTGGCCGGGCTGCTACTGACCAGCGATTTCAATCCCGATCCCCGCGTCGTGCAGCTGTGCCAGCCGGCACTCGATGGCGGACTACCGCTACTGAGCACCCACACCAACAGCTTCGACACCGCCACCAGCCTGGACCGGATGAATCGCGAGATTCCGGTAGACGACCGCGAGCGCGCCGAACTGGTGACCGAATACGCCGCCTCGCATATCGACCATGCCTGGTTACAGCGCCGCTGCGGCACCCCCCGTGAGGCGCGCATGTCGCCGCCGGCGTTCCGCTACCAGTTGATGCGCCGCGCGCAGCAAGCGGCCAAGCGCATCGTGCTGCCCGAGGGTGACGAACCGCGTACGGTCAAAGCCGCGGCCATCTGCCAGCGCCGCGGCATTGCCCAGTGCATTCTGCTGGCCAAACGTGAATCGGTGGAAGCGGTCGCCCGCGCCCAGCACATCAGTCTGCCCGACGATCTGCTGATCATCGACCCGGATGAGGTGCGCGAGCGTTACGTGCAGCCAATGATCGAGCTGCGCAAGGGCAAGGGCCTGAATGCGCCGATGGCCTTTCAGCAACTGGAAGACAACGTGGTCCTGGGCACCATGATGCTGGCACTGGATGAGGTCGATGGGCTGGTGTCCGGGGCCATTCATACCACTGCCAATACCATCCGCCCGGCTTTCCAGCTGATCAAGACTGCCCCTGGTTACAGCCTGGTGTCATCGATTTTCTTCATGCTGCTACCTGAACAGGTGCTGGTCTACGGCGACTGCGCGGTGAATCCCGACCCGAATGCCGAAGAACTGGCGGAAATCGCCATCCAGAGCGCCCGATCCGCCGAGGCGTTTGGCATCCCGGCACGGGTGGCGATGATCAGCTATTCGACCGGCGAATCCGGCACCGGCCTGGATGTGGAAAAGGTCCGCACAGCGACGCAGATCGCCAGACAGCGCAAGCCGACGTTGTTGATTGACGGCCCGCTTCAGTATGATGCTGCCGCGATTGCCAGCGTTGCCGCGCAGAAAGCGCCAGACAGCCCGGTGGCCGGCAAGGCCACTGTGTTTGTGTTCCCCGACCTGAATACTGGCAATACCACCTACAAGGCCGTGCAGCGCAGTGCCAATGTCGTGAGTGTCGGGCCTATGCTGCAGGGCTTGCGCAAACCGGTGAATGACCTGTCACGCGGCGCCCTGGTGGATGATATTGTCTACACCATCGCCCTGACCGCCATTCAGGCCGACATGAATGACTAGCCCCGCGCCAGCACCGCCACTGGCCCTTGATGAGAGCGTTTCGAATGCTGAGTTTTCTGCCCCATAGTCTGCGCGGCGCGCTCGCGGCGCTGCTGCTGATCCTCAACACGCTGTTGTGTTTCAGCGTGCTGTTCCCGCTGTCGCTGATCAAGCTGCTGCCGGTCAAAGGCTTGCAGGTGCTCTGTACCCGGCTGATCATCCGCATCGCCGAATTCTGGATAAGCTGCAACAGCGGCTGGATGGCGCTGACCGGCAATATCCAGTGGGATATCCAGGGCCGCGAGCGGCTGGATTACGATGGCTGGTATATGGTCACCAGCAACCACCAGAGCTGGGTGGATATTCTGGTGCTGCAGCACAACTTCAACCGGCGCATGCCGATGCTCAAGTTCTTCCTGAAACAGGAACTGATCTGGGTACCCATCATCGGCATCTGTTGGTGGGCACTGGATTTTCCGTTCATGAAGCGTTACAGCAAGGCCTACCTGGCCCGCCACCCGGAAAAAGCCGGGCAGGATGTGGAGACCACTCGCAAAGCCTGCGAAAAATTCAAGACCACCCCGGTTGCCGTATTCAACTTTCTCGAAGGCACACGGCTGACACCGGCCAAGCATGCCGAACAGCAATCGCCTTACCGCCACTTGCTCAAGCCCAAATCCGGCGGGATCGCGTTTGTGCTGGACGCCATGGGCGAACAGCTGCGCTCGCTGGTGGACATCACCATCCACTACCCGGACGGTAGCCCGAACTTCTGGGATCTGTTGAGTGGCCGGATCAGAAAGGTGGTGGTGCGCTGCCAGATCAAACCCATACCCAGCGAACTGCTCGGCGGCGATTATCAGCAGGACGAGCTATTCCGCGCCGAGTTTCAGCGTTGGGTAAGCAGTCTGTGGGAAGACAAGGATGTGTTGCTCGACCAGTTGCGCCACGACTATCCGCCGGGGCACTGATCAGCAACCAGAGTTACCGCAGGGAGCCCGGCGGTAACTCTGGCAATACTAACGTTTACAGTGGACGCAGGTTGATTTCCACGCGGCGATTCTGGGCACGGCCGGCCGGAGAATCGTTGCTGGCGATAGGCTGGCTAGGACCAGCACCACGGCTGCTGATACGCGAACCCGGCACACCACGGCTGGTCAGGTAAGAAGCGACGCTGCCCGCACGTTCCTGCGACAGGCGCATGTTCAGATCCATGCCGCCGGTGCTGTCGGTGTGACCAACGATATCGATGCCGTTCTTGTCGAACTCCTGGAACACCTTGACCAGCGAATTCAACGTTGGGTAGAAGCTGCTCGACACATCGGAAGAGTTGCTGGCAAAGGTAATGTTCCCAGGCATTACCAGTTGCAGGTTGTCGCCGTTACGCACGACCTGCACGCCGGTACCGGACAGCTCCTGGCGCAAACGGGCTTCCTGCTGATCCACGTAATAGCCATAGCCCGCACCGGCAGCACCACCCACGGTCGCGCCAATCAACGCGCCTTTGGTCCGGTCACTTTTGCTCGACGTCGCTGCGCCCACAACTGCGCCGGCTGCAGCGCCGCCCAGACCATAGATGGCTGACTTGCCTGTTTCGCGCTCACCGGTGTAAGGGTTGGTAGTACAGCCGACCAGCAGCACAGAGCAGAAGCCAGCAATAAGCAAGGCAGGCGATTTAGTGGCATTGAATTTCATGAGTGAATCCTTGTGTTTTTTAATTACCGAGAGGAGATTAGCACGCCAAGCAAGTGGCCCGAAGCTATACAGATCACAAAGCCACTATTAATTTGCCAACCGCGGTGCTTTTCCAGCCGAGGTAATTGCCACCTCAGGCGCGGATAAACGGATTACTGCGCATTTCATCACCCAGCACAGTATTGGCCCCGTGACCGGTCACCACCAGCGCGTCTTCATCCAGTCGGTAGAGCCGCTCACGAATGGACTTCTCGATCTGCTGGTAATCACCACCCCACAGATCGGTACGCCCGATGCCGCCGCGAAACAGCGTATCGCCGGCAATCAGCAGTTTGTCCTGGGGAAACCAGAAGCTCATCGAACCCGGCGTATGCCCCGGGGTATGCAAGGCCACCCCACAACCGCAGGCCAGCGCCTCATCATCGCTGAGCCACTGATCCGGCGCCGGCACTGGCACATAGGGCACCCCAAACAGTTTGCATTGCATCTCCAGGTTATCCCACAGGAACTGATCGGCCTTGTGCAGATGCAGCGTCGCGCCCGTGGCCTTCTTCATTTCGCCCGAGGCGAGAAAATGATCCAGATGCGCATGGGTATGAATAATGCTCACCACCTGCAAACCCAATGTCTTTAGCCGCTCAAGAATAAACTGGTGATCGCCACCGGGATCGATCACCAGGGCGTTCTTGCTCAGCGGGTCGCCGATGATGGTGCAGTTGCACTGCAAGGGGCCGACGGGGAAGGTTTCGCGGAT
>JAWOGT010000174.1:0-4901 GCA_046496585.1 Halopseudomonas sp. | reverse complement strand
CCACGCCCTGCGCGCCGAGGGGCGGGAAGACGGGCGCTTTGACGAGCCCTTCGCTCAAGCCCTCAAAGACGACACCACAAACTGGGCAAAGGCCACGCGGACCGGGTCGTAACGGCTGGCAAGCGCGCCGACCAATAACACGTGGATCGCCCAGCAGGCAGCGCCGGTCAGTTGCAGCCAGTCGCCCGGTGCGATGCTGTAATCGGCATTCACGCTCAGCAGCAGCATGCCCACCAGGGCCAGCAGCGCGCCGCCCCAGGTCCCCAGGCTGGTCCGCATGCCGATAAACAGACCGAAGATCGGCACCAGAATCACATACAGGCCAGTAATAAAACCGGCGTTGGTCACGGAGGTGAACATCAGACCAATCTGTTGCAGGTTGATACCCAAGGTCAGCATCAGGCCCAGGCACAAACTGCCCAACAGCATGGGCTTGCTGAAGCGTCGTTCGGCGGCTTTGTCCTGGGGGCTTGCCAGCAGCACCAGGGGTAGAATGACCAGCGCGCCCAGCGTAAAGCGCAGGCCGGTGTACAGAAAGGGCCCGACATGGTCCATCGCCACACTTTGGGCAACGAAGGTTGAACCCCAGATCAGGGCGGTAAGCAACATCAGGGCGTCGGAGCGATAAGCGCTGGATTTCATGCGGCGTTCACTGGTGAAAAGGGCTGGGTAATAGCGGAAGCGGCGCAGTATGCCTACACCCAGAGACGGAAAACAGATACAGTTGCGCCTGACTTCGCTGCATTTGCTTATAATTGACTGCGATAGGCCGGATGGCCGCTATTGGCAGTATGGCTCAGCAGCACACAACAATAACATTTGAATCGGGAACGCCAGGCATGGGTCTCTCCTACGACATTCTGATCGCAGACGATCATCCGCTGTTTCGCAGCGCCCTGCGTCAGGCACTCATCACCGGTTCCGAGGCTCAAGTCGCCCTGACCGAAGCGGGCAGCATCGCCGAACTGCAAGTCTGCCTGGATCAGCGCAGTAACTGGGATTTGGTCTTGCTGGATCTGAACATGCCCGGTGCCTACGGCTTTTCTGGTCTGGTATTGCTGCGTGGGCAGTATCCGCAGATTCCGGTGGTGGTGATTTCTGCCCAGGAAGAGCACCCGGTAGTCCAGCGGGCGCGGGACTTTGGCGCCAGTGGGTTCATTCCCAAGTCGTCCTCGCTGGAAGGCATTCAGGAGGCGGTGCGCAAGGTGCTGGAAGGCGGCGTCAGTTGGCCGGATTCCACCGGCAGCGCCGGGCTGATGTCCGCGCAGGAAAAAACCATCAGTGATCAATTGGCCAGCCTGACGCCGCAGCAGTTTCGGGTGCTCACCATGGTCTGTGACGGCCTGCTGAACAAGCAGATCGCCTATGACCTGAGCGTCTCCGAAGCTACGGTCAAGGCCCACGTGACCGCCATTTTCCGCAAGCTGGGCGTGCGTACGCGAACCCAGGCGGCTCTGGTACTCCAGCATATGGAACTGACCCGGGCCGGGCATTGATTCAGGCCATGGCATGAGCAATCCGTACAAGGGTGTTACCGGTATCCGGCGTGTCTGGTGTGCCCTTGGCTACTCGCTGGACGGTCTCAGGGCCGCCTACCGCGGCGAGGCCGCGTTCCGTCAGTTGGTCTGGTTGGCGTTGCTGCTTATTCCCCTGGCGCTGGTCTTGCCGGTCAGTCACGTAGCGCGCGCGTTGATGGTCGGCAGTGTACTGCTGTCGCTGATCATCGAATTGCTTAACTCTGCCATTGAAGCGGCCATTGATCGTATTTCCCTTGAGCTGCATCCGCTGTCCAAGGCCTCCAAAGACATGGGCAGCGCAGCGCAGATGCTCGGGCTGATCATGATCGCCGTGGTCTGGACGCTGGTGTTGTTGTCGCCGTACTGAACCCCACCACGACTTAAGTCTAGCAGTTGCGGGCTGGGCAATGGCGCAGTGCAGTGACAGACTCGGTTATCATTGCTGGGTTACTCATCGAAAGGTACGCTGACCACTCATGATGCTTTCCGGCGCGCTGGTCGCCTCCATCTTCCTGCTGTACATGGCTTTGCTGTTTGCCATTGCCTTTTGGGGTGACCGGCAAACCACCGAGTTCAATCCGCGTTTGCGCGTCTGGGTTTACAGTCTGTCGCTGGCCGTCTGGTGTACCAGCTGGACTTTCTTTGGCGCGGTAGGCATGGCTTCCGAGCAGCTCTGGAACTTTCTGCCCATCTATATCGGCCCGGTGATCCTGTTCCTGTTCGGCTGGCGACTGTATGCGCGGATGATCGCGATCAGCAAACAGGAAAACATCACCTCGATTGCTGATTTCATTGCCTCGCGCTACGGCAAGTCGCGGACCCTGGCGGTGGCCGTCAGCCTGCTCTGCCTGGTCAGCGTGCTGCCCTATATTGCGTTGCAGCTCAAGGGCATCGTGCTCGGCTTCAATCTGCTCAGTGGTAATGCCGGCATGGGCGTGGAGCTGGGCGCGGCCGCCGGGGCTGAGGATACGGCGCTGATCGTCACGTTGGTGCTGGCGCTGTTTACCATCCTGTTCGGCACCCGCAGTCTGGATGCCACCGAGCACCACCGCGGCATGATGCTGGCGATTGCCTTCGAGTCGCTGGTCAAGCTGTTCGCCTTCCTCGCCGTGGGCGCCTTTGTGACCTTCAGTTTGTTTGGCGGCGTAGGTGATCTGATCGAGCGTGCCAGCAACAGTGTCGAGCTGCACGATTACTGGCAGCGCGAAACGCTGTATACCAATCTGCTGTTCCAGTCCTTTATCGCGATCCTGGCCTTTCTGTGTCTGCCCCGGCAGTTTCAGGTCGCAGTGGTAGAGAATATCCAGCCCGGCGATCTGCGCATGGCGCGCTGGGTATTTCCGGCGTACCTGGTGCTGGCTGCACTGTTCGTGATTCCCATCAGCCTGGCCGGGCAGATGACCCTGGGGCCGGCGGTCTCCGCAGATTCCTATGTCATCAGTATTCCGTTGCTGGAAGGGCGCCCGTTCCTGGCGCTGCTGGCCTTTATCGGCGGTGCCTCGGCCGCCACCGGGATGGTCATTGTCGCCGCCATCGCGCTCAGTACCATGGTCTCCAATGACGTGGTGCTGCCATTGCTCTTGCGCAACCGCAACCAGCCCGAGCGCACGTACGAGGAATTTCGTGGCCTGCTACTGAACGTGCGGCGCACCAGTATCCTGGTGATCTTGCTGCTCGCCTATGTGGTCTACCGAATGATCGGCTCGGCCGGTAGCCTGGCGAGCATCGGCCAGATTGCCTTTGCCGCCATCGCCCAGTTGGCTCCGGCGATGTTTGGCGCGCTGTTCTGGAAGCAGGCTAACCGCAGTGGCGTGTTTGCCGGTCTGCTGGTCGGTACGTCGCTGTGGTTCTATGTGCTGATTCTGCCGTTGCTCGGCGGCGAGCTGCAGGGTTGGCCACTACTGGATCCGTTGTACGCCCGCTCGCTGGGCCTGCCGATTGACAGTCTGACCCTCGGCAGTCTGATCTCCCTGGCCGGCAACGTGCTGGTGTTCGTGCTGATTTCGCTGCTTAGCCGCACCCGTGTGCTGGAGCATTGGCAGGCCAGCCGCTTCGTCAGCCAGGACTCCCAGCAGTGGCACGATGGACCCAGTCGCGCGCTGCTGCACGTGACATTGGAAGATCTGCTGGCCCTGGCTGGGCGCTTTGTCGGTGAGGAGCGCTCGCACAAGAGCTTCCAGCGCTTTGCCGAGGCACTGGGCAAACCCCTGGCGTTGAATCAGATCGCCAGCAGCGCCTGGATTACCCACACCGAGCGGCTGTTGGCCGGGGTGTTGGGCGCATCGTCGGCTCGCGTGGTGGTCAAGGCCGCCATTGAAGGCCGTGACATGCACTTTGATGATGTGGTGCGCATTGTCGATGAGGCCTCCGAGGTACTGCAGTTCAACCGCGGGCTGCTGCAGGGCGCCATCGAGAACATTACCCAGGGCATCAGTGTGGTCGACAAGGAGTTGCGGCTGGTGGCCTGGAACCGCCGTTACCTGGAGATGTTCGAGTACCCGGAAGGGCTGATTTTCATTGGCAGGCCGATTGCCGACATCATTCTGCATAACGCCGGTCGCGGTTTGTGCGGGCTCGGTGATCCACAAAGCCACGTGGAAAAACGCATTGACTGGATGCGTCAGGGTATGGCGCACCGCTCCGAACGCCTGTTCCCCAGCGGTCAGGTGATCGAGATCATCGGCAACCCGATGCCCGGTGGCGGCTTCGTCATGAGTTTTACTGATATTACCGATTTCCGCCGCGCCGAGCAGGCGCTCAAGGAGTCCAACGAGAGCCTCGAACAGCGCGTCGCCGAGCGTACCCGTGAACTCTCCGAGCTGAACCAGGCCCTGCTGCAGGCCAAGGCGCAGACCGAGCGTGCCAGTCAGTCGCAAAGCCGCTTCCTGACGGCTGTCAGTCATGACCTGATGCAGCCGATGAACGCCGCTCGGCTGTTCTCGGCCTCACTGTCACACCAGGCGCATCTGCCCGCCGAAGCCGAGGAGCTGGTGCGGCACCTGGATACCTCGCTGCGCTCGGCCGAGGATCTGATCTCCGATCTGCTGGATATTTCACGCCTGGAGGCCGGGCGCATTCGCCCGGAGTGGACCGACTTCGCCCTGCGCGATCTGCTCGAGCCGCTGCGCATCGAGCTTGGCGCCCTGGCGGTGGAGCAGGGCGTGGATCTGCGCGTGCATATCAGCAGTCTGCGCGTGCGCAGTGACATGCGCCTGTTGCGCCGGGTGCTGCAGAATTTCCTGACCAACGCCTTCCGCTATGCCGGCCGCTCCAAGGTGGTCCTCGGAGTACGCCGCATGGGCGATCAGGTGCGTATCGAGGTGTGGGATCAGGGCCCCGGCATCCCGGAAGACAAGCTGCAGGTGATCTTCGAGGAATTTCAGC
>JAWOGT010000098.1:0-2883 GCA_046496585.1 Halopseudomonas sp. | reverse complement strand
GACTGCGCCTACCCGGTCCAGAATCACGTTCAGGTTGGCCTCGGGAATGAACTTGACGATCGGCGACTGCAGGCCTTCGACACCCTTGGCGCGTTCGTTGACCTTGATATAGGCCAGGCCCTTGGCACCATAAATACCCACATACTTAGTGTAATCATCGATCTGTTTGCGCGGCATGCTCGCCCCGCCCGGTACGCGCAGCGCGGCAACGCGGCCCTTGGGATCACTTGCCGGGCCGCTGAACACCTTGAAGTCGACTTCGGTCAGTTGATCGGCCACATCCACCAGCTCCAGCGGGTTACGCAGATCCGGCTTGTCGGAGCCATAACGGCGCATTGCCTCTTCGAAGGTCATGTGCGGGAATTCGCCCAGCTCCACATCCAGCACTTCCTTGAATAGCTGGCAGATCATGCCCTCGGTCAGACCAATGATGTCCTGCTCGTCCATAAAGCTGGTTTCGATATCGATCTGGGTGAATTCCGGCTGGCGGTCAGCGCGCAGATCTTCATCGCGGAAGCACTTGGCAATCTGGTAATAGCGGTCAAAGCCGGAAACCATCAGCAACTGCTTGAACAGCTGCGGTGACTGCGGCAAGGCGAAGAAATTGCCCGGGTGGGTGCGGCTGGGCACCAGGTAGTCGCGGGCGCCTTCGGGGGTAGCACGGGTCAGGATGGGGGTTTCCACATCGAGGAAGCCATTCTCGTCCAGGTAGCGGCGCACGCTGCTGGTAATCCGCGAACGCAACTTCAGCTTGGCGGCCATTTCCGGGCGACGCAGATCGATAAAGCGGTAGCGCAGCCGGGTTTCTTCGCCCACATCGGAATACTCATCCAGCGGGAAAGGCGGCGTTTCAGCCTGGTTCAGCACTTCCAGCTCGTAACCCAGCACTTCAATGGCCCCGGAGGCCATGTTCGGATTAACCGCACCGGCCGGCCGCGGCCGCACCTTGCCGGTTACCTTGACAACATATTCGCTGCGCACCCGATCAGCCAACGCAAAAGTGTCTTCACGATCCGGATCAAAGACCACCTGCGCCAGACCCTCACGATCACGGATATCCAGAAAAATCACCCCGCCATGGTCACGGCGGCGGTGCACCCAGCCGCAGAGTGTGATTTCCTGATCCGCCAGGGTCTCGTTCAACTGGCCGCAATAGTGGCTACGCATCATGGTGTGGTGTTCCTGTAGTAAAGTCGGGCCGCTTGCACAGTGAATTACTGCCTGCGGCAAAGGGCGCACGGATAAAAGCGCAATAATATACCCGAAAATCGTCTGTCGCGGGGAGAACCTGGCGCATCTGTCGCGGCACACCAAGCGGTAACCCTTGCGGCGTCTATTGCAGCCAGCACCTCATCTGGCTATGCTCCAGAGCATACTCTGGCGCGGCATCCCACCCCCGCAAGCTGACGATGTCTGAGCGGCTATTCCTGAACAAGCCCCGTGTCCTGCTGTCTATAAAGCAGCAAAGCCATTTTTGTGACGCACACAACTCACCAGGAGTGATGATGAAAATTGATATCGGCATTAAAGAAAAGGATCGGGAAAAAATAGCGGACGGGCTGTCTCATTTGCTCGCCGATACCTACACCCTGTACCTGAAAACCCACAATTTCCATTGGAACGTCAAAGGCCCGATGTTCCAGACGCTGCATCTGATGTTCGAAACCCAGTACAACGAACTGGCATTGGCCGTAGATGAGATTGCCGAGCGCATTCGCACACTGGGTTTTCCGGCGCCAGGGACTTACAAGCAGTTTGTGAAATTAAGCAGTATCAAGGAAGAAGAAGGCGTTCCGGAAGCCAAGGACATGATCCGTTTACTGGTCGAAGGTCAGGAAGCCTGCGTACGCACTGCACGTAGCGTGTTCCCGATTTGCGATGAGACACACGATGAGCCGACAGCCGACCTGCTGACTCAGCGCATGCAAGTGCATGAGAAAACCGCATGGATGTTGCGCAGCCTGCTGGAAAGTTAACGGCAGTTGAGCCTAGCGCTCACTGACCTGACCTACCGCGTGGAGCAGCTATACTGCTCCACGCCCACCTCCCTGGCCCGCGCCTGTGCTGACCTGCAAGATCATGTGATCCGCTCTGCACTTTGAGACATCAGCCGTTTCAGGTTACAGTGCGCGCCCCGACCATGACCCATACAGTCGGACAGCCACTTTTTCCTTATTGTTAATGTATCCAAGGTGAACTACGTGAAACTTTTCCATTACCTGCATTTTATTGTCGGCTTGGCAGCCCTGATCCTCGGCCTTGCCAATGCCTTGCCCTTCTTTAGCCAGCAGGGCCCACTCGATCCGACCGCCATTTTGCTACTGCTGACGGGGCTGCTGAATCTTCAGCAGTTCAACAACACAGCAGAACTGTATAGCACCCCGAAGCGCGTTATCGGCACCCTGGCCTCGGTATTGATCCTGGTTGCCGCGCTGATTCCCCTGGTAGCACTGCTGGTCAGCCCAGTCCTTGCCGGATTTGGCGTTCACGCTATCGCACTGGCTATCGCCGGGGTTTGCGTGCTGACGCTGCTCAGGCTCACCAGTACGCTATCCGAGATATCGTTCAAGCGACCAGGCAGCGATTCGGAACGCGAAGCAGGCACGGTCAAGTGGTTCAACACCAACAAGGGCTTTGGCTTTATCTCGCGCGATCAGGGTGATGACGTTTTTGTCCACTTCCGCGCCATCCGTGGCGAAGGGCATCGCGCGCTAGCAGAGGGCCAGCGCGTCGAATTCGTGGTCGCCCATCGCAACAAGGGCCTGCAGGCAGAAGACGTGGTGATCCTCTAACCGCTCAATAATGCGGAGGCGGCGCTTCGTCGGTCGTCTCCCCCGGCATGCAGGTGGCCAGATCCGCCTGCCTGCCCGCCAACACCTCCTC
>JAWOGT010000023.1:0-2944 GCA_046496585.1 Halopseudomonas sp. | reverse complement strand
GTTTTGCAGGTCCGCGTCCCTGGCGCCAGCACCCTCGTTATTACGCTCGAGACCCAGAATGCCCTGCAGGCTGGCTTCGACATAGAGCAGCCCACCGGCGACATCCATCAGCGAGCCATCGTCGATCTCGCTCTGCCGGCTGGCCAGTTGTTCAACCTGCAGGATCTGTTCCTGCAAGACCCGGCGTGGCTGTCCCAGCCCGAGCATCGCCAGAGTGTCGGCAATTTGCTTCATGCTCGGCGCGAGTGCGGCAAGATCGTCCGTCTGGCTGCGATCGCTGCGCACAAACAGGTCCAGCCGATCCTTGACCTGCAACAGCTCTTCACCCAGCGCTGCGACCACCGACTGCATCGCGCTGCGATCCGGGCCGACCAAGCGTGAACCGCTGGCCTGGTTGGCGATGTCGTCTTCGCTGAGCAGGGCCTTGAGCTGATAGCGTTGCTTGAGGGCATCCAGGCGTGGGCTGCCGCCCGGGCTCTTGGCTATGTAAAACAGCAGGTTACGCAGCAACTCCGGGGCCGGCGGCGTATCCAGCGCGAGCGGGCCTTGATCCAGCAACACGCGGACCTCTCGATCGGCCTGGCGCAACAGCTGCCGAATGGCCGCGCCGTTCTCGATGGTCGCCTGTTCCACCCCTTCGACTACGCCTGCATAGGCAGCCCACAGGTCGGCATGCGCGGACCCACGGCACTGCGCCTGCAAGCGGACAAACACCTTGCCCAACTGGCGGGCGTTGTTGGCCACGTCCTGGCCACGAATAATGCCCGCCTGGGCAATCTGCATGGCCTGGCGCAATTTACGCAGCTGCCATACGGTATGTTCTTCGCTGAAATTGGTCAGCCGCTCAGAGGCGTCAACCGGCTCGCCGGTATCCACGTCGGGGCTGAACAGGGCCGTTTCCGACAGCAGCTTTTCGCCGCGTGCGGTGCGCATGTCATTGAGCAGCGGCAGCAACACCAGCGGCAGATCGCGGCGTCCGCTCTGAACCCGGTCAAGGTAGGTGGGCAGTTGCAGTATGGCCTGCATCAACACCTCAAGCGCCTCACCTTCACGGCTGGCGCTGCCATGCATCAGCGCCTGGGCCAGCTTCTCCATTTCTTCTGCAAGCAGGGCTGCACCGTAGAATTCGACCATCTGCAGCGTGCCATGCACCTGATGTATATAGGTCAGGCAAAAGCGCAGGCGGGTCGAATCCCCGGGGTTCTCAACAAAGGCTTCAAGGGCTTGACGCGCCTGATTCAGCGTCTCGGAAATTTCGCCTTTGACCCAGTCGAGGGCGACGTAATCATGCCGATCACCCATAGTCACTCCAGAAGTCCATTAGTATCCCGCCGCACGTAAGCCTGCACCCGGTCATCGGGTAGACGCTCGAGCAGGGGATTATTCCAGTCGACCACTTCACCCAGCCCGATCATCAGCATACCGCCCGGTGCCAGCCGCTTGGCCAGCAGATTAAGTATGTCCCGGCGACGCCAACGTCGAAAATAGATCAGTAGGTTCTGGCAAAAGATGATATCCAGGTCCTGTATCGGAGCCTGAGCCATGTCCAGGATGTTGAGCCTGGCAAAACAGATTCGGTCACGTAACGCCGGCATTACTGCATAGTGCTCCTGCTCGCCAGCACGCAGCCATTGACGCTTCTGCGCCTCGGTCAGACCACCCAGCCGGCTGGCCGGGTATTGGCCGGCACGCCCTTGCTCGAGCGCCTTCAAACTGATGTCGGTGGCCCATATGGCATAACCGGGCTGCCGGTTGGCCGCCTGCTGCATGGCTTGCTCGCAGACCATCGCCAACGAATAGGCTTCCTCGCCACTGGCGCAGCCAACACTCCAGAGTTGCAACGGACGATCCTCGCTGCGATCCACCAGTTGGCCCTGCACATGCAGGCTTACCGCGTCGTAGGACGACCGGTGACGCATGAAGCTGGTTTCCCGTACGGTCAGGCGGTCAATCAGCGCCGACCACTCAATGGCACCGGCTGGCCCCTGGGTGACGTGGGCGTAGTAGGCCTGGTAATCCGCCATATCCAGCTCGCGCATGCGCGCACCGAGGCTGGTCTGCAGAAACACTTTGCGCTGATCATTGACGCAGACACCGGTCCGTGACTCGAGCAACGCTTGCCACTGATGGAATTGTTCAGCATCCATCTCCGGCAGTTGCTGCAATGACCAGTTAGGCGTTCTCTGCACAGTATATCCTTGGCTCATGCCGGCTCACGGGCAGCCCTGCGGCTGCCCGACTTCTCTGCTCAGTACTGCTGCGGCAGGGTGAAACCATCGACCGATTGGCGCATGGATTCCGCCTGCACGGCTAGCTCACCAATGCTGCGTGCGGTCGCCGTGGTGCCCGCAGAAGTCTGCGACGTAATCTCCTGGATCACGTTCATGGTGTTGGAGATATGGCCAGCCGATGAGGCCTGCTGGCGCGCCGCATTGGAGATGTTCTGAATCAGCGCCGCAAGACTGGTCGATACCTTTTCGATCTCTTCCAGGGCGACACCGGCGTCCTGCGCCAGCCGAGCACCGCGTACCACTTCGGAGGTGGTCTGCTCCATGGAGATAACTGCTTCGTTGGTGTCGGTCTGAATGGTTTTGACCAGCGCACCAATCTGTTTGGTGGCGGCCGAGGAACGTTCGGCCAGGCGCTGTACTTCATCCGCCACGACCGCGAAGCCGCGGCCGGCATCGCCAGCCATGGACGCCTGGATGGCAGCGTTCAAGGCCAGAATGTTGGTTTGGTCGGCGATGTCGTTGATCAGACTGACGATGTCGCCAATTTCCTGGGAAGACTCACCCAGACGTTTGATCCGTTTCGAGGTGTCCTGAATCTGCTCGCGAATGGTGTCCATGCCGGTGATGGTGTTTTGCACTACCTCATTACCGCGGTTGGCGATGGCTACCGAGCGCTCTGCTACCGCGGAAGACTCGGCCAACGCGGCCGAGTC
>JAWOGT010000341.1:0-5175 GCA_046496585.1 Halopseudomonas sp. | reverse complement strand
GATTATCTGAGCGGCAGGTGATATCCAGGGTGTCGGCGATGTCCAGAAACTGGAACAGCGTCTGCAGGCTGTGATAGCCGTCGGCTCGGCGACCGGTGACGTGCAGGAACAGATTGAGTTTGGCTGGCGCCGGCAGGCTCAGAGAGGTAGGGCTCATGGCAGCGTGCGCGGCTCCCAGCGGGTGACTACCAAGGTCAGCAGCACGTCGTGGCCAGACAGCTGCATGCGCTGCGGCAGTTGCATGTCGCCCACGGTTTGGTAGCGGCTGTATTCGATCGTCCAGCCCGACTGATTGAGCCTGGCCAGGCGGCTGTCCGTGTCGAGCTGCAGACGGCTCGGGCTGTCCGGCGCGGGCAGGCCGCGTACCCACCAGAGCAGGTGTTCGACCGGCAGCCGCCAACCAATCTGCTCCTCCAGCAGCTCCTCCGCTGACGCGGCGCGCATGGTCGGCTGGCCGGCGATGTCCAGGACGATGCCGTGACTGTCGCCTTGTAGCTGCGTGGCGCCACGTCCCAGCGGGCCGGAGAGCCGAATGTCGTAGCGCTCCTGCTGCTGTTCCCAATACAGCGTGCCGCTGCCGGATTCTTGCGCCGAGCGCACGCCGAGTTTGCCATGGATCAGCCAGGCGTCGAGTGGCAATACGCTTTGCCGATGCACCTGCCAGGCCTGGCTGTCGCCGCCCAGTTCCAGGGTCTCGCGTTGATGCAGGTTGCTACAGGCCGCCAGGGTCGTAATCAGTAGCAGAAGTGACAGGTGACGTAACAGGCGCATGGGATCAGTTGCGCTCCAGACGCTGGCGGGTCACGGGGATGATGTCATTTTGCGGATCGGCTTTCAGCGCCTCGTTCCAGATTTTCCGCGCTTCCCGGCGTTTGCCCTGGGCCCAGAGGACCTCACCCAAGTGGGCGGCCACTTCCGGATCCGGGTAGGCCGCATAGGCCTGGCGCAGATAGTCTGCGGCCAGATCAAGGTTGCCCAGGCGGTAATGCACCCAGCCCAGGCTGTCGGTGATTGCCGGGTCATCCGGGTTCAGTGCGGCGGCTTTCTCGATCATCTGCAAGGCCTCATCGAGCCTTTCGTTGCGATCGGCCAGCGTGTAACCCAGTGCGTTGAGGGCCATGCTGTTGTCGGGCTCCTGTTCAAGGATCTGCCGCAGGTCGACTTCCAGTTGCTCCGGCTGGCCAACTTGTTCCGCGAGCATGGCGCGGGTGTAGAGCAGCGAGGTGTCAGATTCATAGCGCTGCAGGGCGCTGTTAACGCGCTGCATGGCGAGGGCCGGGCTAGCCGGTGCCAGTGACTCTATTTCAATCAGGTACAGCTGCAGCGCGAGATCCGGCCTGGCGGCGCGATCAGCTTCCAGGCGCGTAGCCAGTTCGTCGGCACGCCCTTGCTCGGCCATCAATTGGCTGATGCGCAAACGTGAGGTGAGAAAATCGTTGTCACCCTGGACGTCTTGCCAGGCTGCCAATGCCTCATCGGGCCGGTCCAGTGCCTGATACGCGATACCCAGATGATAGCGCGCGGTATTGTTTTCCGGATCGGCTTGCAGCAATCGTTCAAATTGTTCCGCTGCCGCAGCAAACTGCTGCCCCTCCAGATTGATCAAAGCCAGCGATAGCAGCAGGTCCAGATCGTCAGGGTTGTGCTGGGTAAGCAGTGTGAACTGCGCGGCAGCGGCATCCAGCTCGCCTTCTGAAACCAGCAAGCGCGCCAGCAGCAGACGCATGCGGCTGTCATCCGGGCTCTGCCTCAGGCCCTGCTGCAGCAAGCCGACGGCTGCATCGATCTGGCCGTCGGCGGCCAGTAGCCGGCTGTGCAGCATCAACGCCTGGGGGGCCGCGGCGGCAATGGGATGCTTGTCCAGCAAGGTCAGGGCTTCGTCTTCACGCTCGTCCTGTTGCAGTAACAGGGCATTGGCAAAGAGTAATTGGCTATTGTCCGGATTGGCCGCTACCAGCCGTTCGACGCTATGCAGCAGGGCTTTGCGGGTGTCGCTGTCGCTTTCGGCGGCGGCGAGGGCGAGAAAGTCAAAATGCGTCTCGCCCTGCCTGGCCAGCACCGTCTGCATGGCTTGCATGGCCTGTTCATGTTGTCCGGCGCGGGCCAGATGCAGGGCAGCGGCGCGATGGGCATCAGGATTGTCTGGATCTACTTCGGTCCAGAGTACCGCCATATCCAGCGCCGGGCGCTGGGCGCCGAGAAACTCGGCCACGCGCATGGCGCGCTCGACGATACCCGGATCACGGGTTTGCTCGGCTTGTATCAGGTAATTACCCAAGGCCACGTCATATCGATTACGCTGCCCGGCAATTTCCGCCGTCAGCAGGTCATAGAGCGTATCCTTAGGGAACTGGCCGTAGACCGCTGGCGCTTCAGGCGCCGTAATCTGTTCCGTTGGCGCCGCCGGCGTAGGCTCTGCCGGGCTGGTACCGGTTGCGGCGCAACCGGCCAGAATCAGGCCCAGGCCGAGGGCCAGCAACGGGCGTTGGAGTGTTGCCTTGATGGGGTGGCTCATGCGTACTCTGGTGTTGTCCGGCGGAGACTTCATCATGACACAGGATCTGTTGCAAACCCACTGGGTCAAGGGAATTGATCGGCACCGGTATACATAGGACAATTGCACGTTATGTTGAGATAAACGGGATACCATGGGCTTTCTCGCGTTCGGGATCAATCACAAGACTGCAGCTGTCGATCTGCGTGAGCGGGTGGCCTTCGCCCCTGAGCAACTGGCCGATACGATGCAGCGTCTGCGCGCTGAGACTATGACCCAGGAAGTGGCCATTTTATCCACGTGCAATCGTACCGAAATATATTGCTCGCAGGACCATCCCGACGCCGAACGGTTGCTGGCCTGGTTTGCAGCCTTCCATGCCCTGCCGCTCGAAGACCTGCGGCGCTGCACTTACCTGCACAGCGATGCGGGCGCGGTGACGCACATGATGCGCGTGGCTGCCGGGCTGGACTCCATGGTGCTCGGCGAGCCGCAGATTCTCGGCCAGATGAAAGACGCCTGGCAGGTTGCGCGCACCGCCGGCACCCTGGGCCCGCATCTGGATCGCCTGTTTCAGAGCACTTTCAACACCGCCAAGCAGGTACGCACCGATACAGCTATCGGCGAGAACCCGGTATCGGTAGCTTTCGCCGCGGTCAGTTTGTCCCGGCAGATATTCAGTGACCTGAAACGCAGCACGGCATTGCTGATCGGCGCCGGGGAAACGATCTCATTGGTTGCCCGTCATCTGTTCGAGCAGGGCGTAGGCCGTATCATCGTGGCTAATCGCACACTGGAACGGGCCGAGTTGCTCAGTGAGCCGCTCGGCGGGCAGGCGATTGTGCTCAACCAGATCCCCGACTTTCTCAGCCAATGCGACATCGTCATCAGCTCCACCGCCAGCCCGCTGCCGATTCTCGGCAAGGGTGCAGTGGAGCGGGCGTTGAAACAGCGCCGACACAAGCCCATCTTCATGGTGGACATCGCTGTGCCGCGGGATATCGAGCCCGAGGTTGGCGGCCTGGCGGATGTCTATCTGTATACCGTTGACGACCTGCATGAGGTGATTCAAGACAATCTGCGCTCACGCCAGGATGCCGCCGAAGCCGCCGAACGACTGATTGATCTGGGTGCCAATGAATTTATGCAGCGCTTGCGCGCCCTGGCAGCGGTGGACGTCCTGCGCCGCTATCGGCTCAAGGCGGAAAGCCTGCGCGATCAAGAGTTGGCCAAGGCTCAGGCCCGCCTGGAGCGCGGCGCAGATGCCTCGGTGGTGTTGGCCGAGATGGCTCGGGCGCTGACCAACAAACTGCTGCACGACCCCAGTGTGCAGTTGAAACAGATGAGCGCCGAGGGCCGCGCCGAAGCCCTGGCGCTGGCCCAGGAGCTGTTTGCCCTGGATGATGTGACTACCACGCAAGGCGAACCATGAAGGCATCTTTGTTAAACCGGCTGGATATCATGCAGGAGCGCTTTGAGGAACTTTCGGCGCAGCTCAGCGATGCCGAAGTGATCAGTGATCAGCCGCGTTTCCGGGCCTACTCCAAGGAATATGCTGACCTGGACGCGACCATCCAGTGCTATATCGGTTGGCAGAAAGTCCAGGCTGACCTGCTCGAAGCGCGCAGCCTGCTCAAGGACAGCGACGCAGATGTGCGCGAGATGGCCGAGGAAGATGCTGCCGACTGCGCTGCGCGTCTGCAAGCAATCGAAGAGCGGCTGAATTTTCTGTTGTTGCCCAAAGACCCCAACGACGAGCGCAACGTGTTTCTCGAAGTGCGCGCCGGTACCGGCGGAGATGAAGCGGCGATCTTTGCCGGTGATCTGTTTCGCATGTACAGCAAATACGCCGAGCGCCAGGGCTGGCGCATCGAAATCCTTTCGGCCAACAGCGGCGAGCACGGCGGTTACAAGGAAGTCATTGCCCGGGTCGAAGGGCAGGGTGTGTATGCGCGGCTGAAGTTCGAGTCCGGTGCGCACCGTGTGCAGCGGGTCCCGGAGACCGAATCCCAGGGCCGGATTCATACCTCGGCCTGCACCGTCGCGATCATGCCCGAGGCCGACGAGCAGGCGCAGATCGAAATCAACGCCGGGGATCTGCGCGTTGATACCTATCGTTCCTCCGGCGCCGGCGGTCAGCATGTGAACAAGACCGACTCGGCGATTCGCTTGACGCATTTGCCCAGCGGTATCGTCGTTGAGTGTCAGGAAGAGCGCTCCCAGCACAAGAACCGGGCCCGGGCGATGAGTCTGTTGCAGGCCAAGCTGGACAATCAGCAGCGCGATGCGCAGGAAAAGCACATGTCCGATACGCGCCGCTCGCTGGTCGGCTCCGGTGACCGCTCCGAGCGCATTCGCACCTATAATTTTCCGCAGGGGCGCCTGACCGATCACCGTATCAACCTGACCCTGTATAGCCTCGACGATGTGGTGCAGGGTAACCTCGATCAGGTGATAGAGCCTTTGTTGCGCGAATATCAGGCTGATCTGTTGGCTTCGCTGGAACAGCTCTGATGGTCAGTATTGGTGCTTTGCTGGCGCAGGTCGACCTGGCGCATTCGAGCACGCCTGATCTGGATGCTGAGCTGCTGTTGGCCAAGGTTCTGGGCAAGGCGCGCAGCTATTTGAAGACCTGGCCTGAGCGCGAACTGGACGCCGAGCAACTGACGACCTATCAAGCA
>JAWOGT010000319.1:0-16808 GCA_046496585.1 Halopseudomonas sp. | reverse complement strand
TGAATATCATGCTGGCTCAGTGGCAACAGAACCCACTGATTGCGCATACGCAGGTGTTTACTGCGGAAAAGCGCATGATCGCCGAAGCCGGGGATCGCATCAGCACAACGCGCATGGCGCCGGGCCAAGGTCAGTTTAGCGCTGCCGTGCATATTCAGGACAAGCTGGCCGGCCAGGTACGCCTGAGTCTGCCGGCCGAGCCGTTCATGGCGCCGGTTAACCGGCTGTTTTGGCAACTGGCCTGGGCCGCGCTACTGCTGGCTCTGGGTGCGGGCTTTATGGCATGGCGCATGGCGGTCAATATGCGGCGCATCATGCACCAGCTCGGCGAATGGCAAGCGGACTCACCCGCGCCCGGGCAGCACCGGCGCGATGAGTTGGGCGGTCTGGCCAGACAATTGGGTAGGCGCTACCAGGATCCTGCCCAGCAGCCAGTGACGTCAGCGCCGTTGGATGATGCAGAGCCGTCCGCGTCCGACGAAACACTGGCCAGCCCCGCCCCCCTGCCCGCTGCGCACACTTCAGACAGCAAAGCGGACAGTCACCATGAGCTGGCGCTGGAAACCGGCAGGCCCATCGAGCCTGCGGATCCACACCTGCCTGACGAACTCGGCGCGCATCTGCTGACGCCGACCGCCACAGCGCAGAACACTGCAGAGGTCGTCACAGCAACCGAAGCCAATGCTGACAGGGATGGGAGCCAAAGCACGCCCAGCGACATGCCAGCAGCCTCCAGCACGGCCACAGAGGAAGCGGTCGATGCTGGGGAGGCGCCAGGTTCGACCACTGAAGCGGCTCCCCTACTGCCTCCGGCACCGCTGGAAACCTCGGTACTGGCAATCCGCCTAGGTAATCAGGAGGCCCTGCGGCGTCTGCCAAGGCCCCGCCTGATGGCGCTGCTGGGACGTTATCGTGAGCAGTTGAATCGAGCCTGCGCGCTGTATAACGGGCATATCCAGACGCTACACGATGGCACCAGCCTGGTGCTATTCAATGCCCGGGAGTGTGGCCAGGATGAACTCACCCACGCGCTTTGCTGCGGTGAATTGCTGCGTGTGCTGGGCCACGATCTGCAAGTGGAAATTGCCGATACCGGGATTACCCTGCATTTGCACCTGGCGCTGTGCCACGCGCCCAGCCTGCGCCATGTCCCGGCCGAGGAACTGGCTGAGCAGCCAGCCTGCCAGACCCTGATAGAACAAGTGCAATACAGCCGCAACCTGCTGCTGCTTGACTCCAGCCTGGCCAACAGTGACAGCCTGCGCCAGCGAGCAGTCGTCAGGCGCCTGGCCAGCCAGCCCGGGATCTACTGTATCGAACGTCTACAGGACCCCTACCAAGCGATGCTGGAACAGCAGCTCAATCACTTTTACCAGCAGCGGCAGAGCTGAGCACAACAGCGCGGCCTGGCTCAACACTGAGCACATCGACCTTCTGAAATCCGCGTGGCAACTTGTTGCCACGCCGGCCCCGCTCACCGCGATAATGTTCCAGATCAGACGGCTTGAGCGTCAAGGTGCGCTTGCCGGCCGTCAACACCAGATTGGCGTCGGCGGACAACAACGCCAGCCCCAGCACGTATTCATCCCGCGACTTCACCCGAGCAGAAGGCAGCGAGAGTAGCTTGTTGCCTTTACCCTTGGCCAGTTGGGGCAGATCAGCCAGCGGGAACACCAACAAGCGCCCTTCATTCGAGATGGCCACCACCAGATCGCTGTGCAGATGGCTAACCAGCAATGGCGACAACACCTTGCCACCTTCGGGCAAGCTCAACAGGGCCTTGCCGTTCTTGTTCTTGGCCAGCAAATCACTGCCCTGCACCACGAACCCGTAACCGGCGTCCGATGCCAGCAGGTAGAGCGCCTGCTCATCGGGCATCAGGATACTCACGAATTGTGCACCCGGCGGCGGACTGAGACGCCCGGTCAACGGCTCACCCTGGCCACGAGCCGAGGGTAAGGTATGCGCCAGCAGCGAATAACTGCGTCCGGTGGAATCAATCACCACTGCCGGCTGATTAGAACGGCCACTGGCTTGCCCCTGAAACTCATCCCCGGCGCGGTAAGCCAGGGCGCGGCCATCCACGTCGTGACCCTTGGCACAGCGTATCCAGCCCTTTTCGGACAGCACCACAGTGACAGGCTCCGAGGGCAGTAATTCTGTTTCCGACAGAGCGCGGGCTTCGCTGCGCTCAACCAGCGGCGAGCGCCGGTCATCCCCGTAGGTGTCTGCATCGGCTATCAGCTCATCGCGCACCAGATTGCGCAGCAGCTTCTCACTGCCCAAGACCGCTTGTAGTTTATCGCGTTCGTCTTCCAGCTCATCCTGCTCGGCGCGGATCTTCTGTTCCTCGATGCGCGCCAACTGGCGCAGGCGCGTATCGAGAATATAGTCCGCCTGCAGCTGGCTGAGCGCAAAGCGCGACATCAACTCGGCGCGCGGGTGCTCTTCGGTACGAATGATGTGGATCACTTCATCGAGATTCAGCCAGGCAATCTGCAAACCTTCCAACAGGTGCAGGCGCGCCAGCACCTTGTCCAGACGGAACTGCAAGCGGCGTCTGACGGTCGAGACCCGAAAGCCCAACCATTCACTGATCAGTCCGCGCAGATCCTTGACTGAAGGCCGGCCATCAGTGCCGATCACATTCATGTTGACCCGGTAGCTGTGCTCCAACTCGGTAGTGGCAAACAGATGCTGCATCAGCTCTTCGGGATCGACCCGGTTGGAGCGCGGTACGATGACAATCCGGGTCGGATTCTCATGATCCGATTCATCGCGCAGATCGGCGACCATCGGCAACTTTTTCGCCTGCATCTGCGCGGCAATCTGCTCCAGCACCTTGGAGCCGGAAACCTGATGCGGCAACGCGGTCACGACGATATCACCCTCCTCGCGGACCCACACCGCCCGGCAGCGCACCGAGCCCTTGCCCGTGGCGTAGAGCTTGACCAGCTCGCTGCGCGGGGTAATGATTTCGGCCTCGGTCGGGTAATCCGGCCCCTGAATGTGCTCCATCAGCTGATCCAATCCGGCGCCGGGATCATCCAGCAGGCGCACGCAAGCCGCGGCAACTTCGCGCAGATTGTGCGGTGGCACATCCGTTGCCATGCCCACCGCAATACCGGTGGTGCCGTTGAGCAGCAGGTTAGGCAGGCGTGCTGGCAGCACCATGGGTTCATCCAGAGTGCCATCGAAGTTCGGCTGCCAATCCACGGTACCCAGGCCCACTTCGGTCAGCAGCACTTCGCTGTAACGGGCCAGGCGGGCCTCGGTATACCGCATGGCGGCAAAGGATTTGGGGTCGTCCGGCGCGCCCCAGTTACCCTGGCCATCGACCAGCGGATAGCGGTAGGAAAACGGCTGCGCCATCAAGACCATGGCCTCATAACAGGCCGAGTCGCCGTGCGGATGGTATTTGCCCAGCACATCACCGATGGTTCTTGCCGACTTCTTGTGTTTGGAGGTGGCGGACAGGCCCAGCTCGCTCATCGCGTAGATGATGCGCCGCTGCACTGGCTTCAAACCATCACCAATATGCGGCAGGGCCCGGTCCATGATCACGTACATGGAGTAGTTGAGATAGGCCTCCTCGGTAAAGGAGGACATCGCGCGGCGTTCCACCCCATCCATACTCAGATCCAGACTGTCGCTCATACTTTTCCTCTATTTCATGTTCGGTCAGGGAGTTTGCCGCAAGATCAATTCACCGCCCTGCTGACTGAATTCCAATTGCTGCAAGGCACTCATGCCGAGCAAAATGTCGGCGCCGCCCATCCCCGGTACAATGCCTGCGGCCACATCGCGCAGTTCAATATCACCCAGTTGCAAGCGCTCTATCGTGGTGGCAAAGCTGTCTGCCGTGCCATTCGCGGTGTTGACCTGAAAGCGCCGTCCCTGCGGCAACTGCAGCCGCTGCGCTACTGATGCGGGAATAGCGACAAAGGTAGCGCCGGTATCCAGCAGAAAAGTCACATCCTGACCATTGATCTGCCCATTGAGCAGATAGTGCCCTTGCCGATTGGACAATAGCCGCACTTCAACAGCGTCAGCGGACTGCATCGATTCCGGCCTCTGGTTGGGATTGCGCTTGCGCTCCTCAACGCCCGAGAACCATTGGACGGCCAGCAACAAGCCGACTACCCAGGCCAGAATCATCATTACCTTGCCGATACGGCGGGTGGGTGGCGATTCACTCATGCATACACCTCATAAGAGCGCAGCAGATTTGCTATCAGAGCAGCACCTCGGCCAGATCACCCTTGCTTTCCAGCCAGGCCTTGCGATCAGGTGCGCGTTTCTTTGCCAGCAGCATATCCATCAAGGCTTCGGTGCCCGGCATATCGTCGATGGTCAATTGCACCAGTCGGCGCGTATCCGGGGCCATGGTGGTCTCGCGCAGCTGCAGCGGATTCATCTCCCCCAGGCCTTTGAAACGGGTGACCTGGATTTTGCCGCGCTTGCCCTCGGCTTCAATACGGTCGAGGATGCCCTGCTTCTCGGCATCATCCAGCGCGTAGAACAACTCCTTGCCGACATCGATGCGGTACAGCGGCGGCATCGCGACAAACACATGGCCGGCGGCGACCAGCGGCTGGAAGTGTTTTACAAACAGAGCACACAGCAGCGTTGCAATGTGCAGACCGTCAGAGTCCGCATCCGCCAGGATGCAAATCTTGCCGTAACGCAGTTGCTGCAGATCGGGCGATCCCGGATCCACTCCGATGGCCACGGCGATATCATGCACTTCCTGCGAACCGAGCACTTCGCCGGAGTCCACTTCCCAGGTATTGAGAATCTTGCCACGCAGCGGCATCACCGCTTGAAACTCCTTGTCCCGGGCCTGCTTGGCACTGCCACCGGCGGAGTCACCCTCGACCAGAAACAGCTCGGAGCGGCGGCTGTCCTGTCCGGCACAATCGGCCAGCTTGCCGGGCAACGCCGGACCCTGGGTAATGCGTTTGCGCTCAATCCGCTTGCCCGCCTTGAGGCGCCGACCGGCATGATTGATTGCCAGTTCGGCTATCTGCAGACCGATGTCGGCGTGCTGGTTCAACCACAGGCTGAAGGCATCCTTGACCACCCCGGAAACGAACGCAGCGGACTCCCGGGAGGACAGCCGCTCCTTGGTCTGCCCGGAAAACTGCGCTTCGGTCATCTTCAGCGAGAGCACGTAGCTGACCCGCTCCCAGACATCCTCCGGCGCCAGTTTGACGCCACGTGGCAGCAGATTGCGAAACTCGCAGAACTCGCGTATCGCTTCCAGCAGCCCGGCGCGCAACCCGTTGACGTGGGTACCACCCTGCGCCGTGGGAATCAGATTGACGTAACTTTCCTGGACCAGCTCGCCACCCTCGGGTAGCCAGAGCAGAGCCCAATCCACCGTCTCCTGGCGCGCCTTGAGCGCGCCGGTAAAAGGTTCCTCCGGCAGTTTTGGCCATTCGGCACACGCATCCATCAGGTAATCGCGCAGCCCCTCTTCATACAGCCATGCATGCTGCTCACCGGACTGACGATCATCAAACTCCACCTTAAGGCCCGGACACAGCACCGCCTTGGCCTTGAGCAGGTGTTTCAGGCGGCTGATGCTGAACTTGGGCGAATCGAAGTAGCTGGCATCCGGCCAGAAGGTCACTGTGGTACCGGTATTGCGTTTACCCACCGTACCGACCACTTCCAGCTCGCTGACCTTTTCGCCGTGCTCGAAGGCCATCGCATACTCCTGGCCATCACGTCGCACTTTGACATCGACGCGCAAAGACAGTGCATTGACCACCGAAATACCCACGCCGTGCAGGCCGCCGGAGAACATATAGTTCTTGCTGGAAAATTTACCGCCGGCGTGCAGCCGGGTGAAGATCAGCTCAACCCCGGACACACCCTCCTCGGCATGCATGTCGACCGGCATGCCGCGCCCGTCGTCAGACACCTCCAGTGCGTTATCCGCATGCAGGATGACGGAAATGCACCGCGCATGCCCGGCCAGCGCCTCATCGACGCTGTTGTCGATGACTTCCTGAGCCAGGTGGTTGGGGCGGGTGGTGTCGGTGTACATGCCCGGGCGGCGGCGCACCGGGTCCAGACCAGTGAGAACTTCCAGTGCATCGGCGTTATAAGTCGATTGGGACATAAGCGTGTCTGGTTTTCCTTGATTCCGGGGGTGCAGAAGGTCTGTCGGTACTAGCTTACAGCAGCGTTCAGCTCAAGGCTGAGCAATGTTCGGCCGGGCTACGCTGCCGCGCAGCGCTGAATAGTATCTGCCTTGGGCTAACCGCGCCAATGCCGCTACGCAGGATCAGTAACCGGTGGCACCGGGATCCGGCAAGAAGCGGCCCTGGGCAAGCCTGGAAATCGCTGTCTCGATGCGGCCATCATCGTACAACCGCAGCCAGCGGTAACCCGGCGCCTGCTCGTCGGTAGCAAAATCCTCGCTATTGGGCGCGAACTGGATACAGGTCGAAGGTGAGGCCAACAGGCGCAAGCCCCCGCGCTGCTGATCAAAATGCTGGTGGATATGCCCCCAGAGCACCACTCTGACCCGCGGATCGTCTTCCAGCCGAGACAACAGCTCGGCCGCGTTGAGCAAACCCAACGACTGCATCCAGCCGCAGCCGATGGACACCGGGTGATGATGCAGGCAGACCATAACAAAGCGGTCACCTGCGCCTGTCAGGGCTCGCTCGAGGCTAGCCATTTCGGCGGCGCCGAGATGCCCGGCCACGGCGCCGGGAATATTGGAATCAAGCAGTACGATGCGCCAGTTGCCGGCATCAACCCACGCGCGGTTGAAGTCTGACGCCTGCTGCAACTGCTTCATCAGTGCGGCGTTGTCATGATTGCCGGCGATCCAGTGACACGGCGCTGGCAGGCGCTGCATGGCCTCAACAAACCGCTGATAGGCCGCCGCACTACCATCCTGAGCAATGTCGCCGGTGGCCAGCACCAGATCGATTGTCGGCAGCTCATCCAGCACCAGATCGATCACCGCCTGCAGGCTCTCGTGAGTGTCCACCCCGAGCAAATCGGCGCTGCTATCGGCGTGAAGATGACTGTCCGTCAGTTGAACCACACAGACATGATCTGCTTGAGTTATTACCGCTGACGGCATCGATCACCTGCTCCTGATCACTTTTTCTCGATATCTGCATTCGCAACCGCGTAACAACGGATCCAGCAACGGCATCACCGCCGGCGCACACCACGATAGCGCGACAACATCAGCGCCGGATGATAACAGGATGCGCACTCTGACCATACCGCTGGCAGTAGCCTAGCCATTCGCCAAGAAACTGATTGAGTTGGAATTTTTCATCGGGCTGGAGCATTTGCTCGTTGGGATAGGGATACACACCACGGAAACGGCGGCGATTATAGGCGGCCACCACCTCAGCCATTCCGGCATCGTGATACAACCGCACCTCCATGCTCGGCGGCGCCAGCCATTCATGTTCGCGCTGGTGAATCAGCTGGAGCATCGACGTATAGCGACAGCGCTCCACCACCTTCATTTGCAACACCTGCTGTTGGCCATCCTGGGCCTCGACGTGCAAACGGTGCTCGTTGTGCTCGTGTATACCCGGCATGAGTTTCAATAACCGCCAGTAGTTGGTCTCGCATACGGCTTGCAGGCTGACCAGATCGACCCGGTAGCGGGGTTTGCGTCGAACCATCATGGTTGCGCTCCCGCCTGCGCCTGCAGCTGCTCGGCGTTTATCGCCAACCACTGCAGGGCAATGATGCTCGGCGCATTGTCAATCAGCCCCTGCTGCATGGCTTCGATCGCCTCGGGCCGTGACCAGCAGCTGACACGAATATCCTCACCCTCTTCGGCCAGACCATGAATCCCTCCCGCGCCACGACTATCGACCAGGGCGCAGTAAAGATGCACCCGCTCATCACTGCCGCCAGGTGAGGGAAAGTATCGGCTGATCGGCAACAATTCTCTGAGAGCCAGGCCGGCCTCCTCCTGTGCCTCGCGATGGGCTACCTGCTCTGGCAGTTCGTCCTCATCGATTAATCCTGCCACCAGCTCCAGCAACCAGGGCCGATCGCTTTTTTCCAGCGCGCCGATGCGCATCTGTTCGATCAGCACGACCTGGTCTTCCCAGGGATCATAGGGCAGTACGCAGACCGCATCCGGGCGCACAAATAGCTCGCGGCGCAGCTCGGGGCCCCAGCCACCACTAAACAGCCGATGGCGCAACGTCAGCACATCCAGCCGGTAGAAGCCTTTGAATCCAGGCTCCCGGCGGATGATTTCAACGTCGTTACGGGAAAAGTTGCTCAAGTCGTGCTGCCCCCAGAGTGGCCAAGTCGGCTGATAAGATTAATCTCAGCCCTTAAACTCGCACACCTGTCAGGGTTTCGGCAAGGGACGCGGCCAGAGCTCAGACCTTTTGATACAACTGCGAGCCCGTGGCACGGAACTCCCTGGACTTGGCTTGCATCCCCTCTTGCACCGCCACAGCAACGGCATCTATCCGCTGGGCCGCCGCATATTCGCGAACTTCCTGGGTGATTTTCATCGAGCAGAACTTGGGGCCGCACATCGAGCAGAAGTGCGCGACTTTGGCCGATTCCTTGGGCAGGGTTTCATCATGAAAGGCGCGGGCGGTATCCGGATCCAGGCCCAGATTGAACTGGTCCTGCCAGCGAAACTCGAAACGCGCCTTGCTCAGGGCATTATCACGCAGCTGCGCGCCCGGGTGCCCCTTGGCCAGATCAGCGGCATGCGCGGCGATCTTGTAGGTGATGATGCCGGTTTTGACATCGTCGCGGTTGGGCAGACCCAGATGCTCCTTGGGCGTGACATAACAGAGCATGGCGCAGCCGAACCAGCCGATCATTGCCGCGCCGATACCGGAGGTAATGTGGTCGTAGCCGGGTGCAATATCCGTAGTCAGCGGCCCCAGAGTATAGAAAGGCGCCTCGTCGCAGCATTCCAGCTGCTTGTCCATGTTCTCCTTGATCAACTGCATGGGCACATGCCCGGGGCCTTCGATCATGCACTGCACGTCATGCTTCCAGGCCAGCTTGGTCAGCTCGCCCAGGGTCTCCAGTTCACCGAACTGCGCTTCGTCATTGGCGTCGGCGATCGAGCCGGGACGCAGCCCGTCGCCCAGCGAGAAGGACACGTCGTAGGCCTTCATGATTTCGCAGATATCTTCAAAATGCGTGTACAGGAAGTTTTCCTGGTGATGCGCCAGACACCACTTGGCCATGATCGAGCCGCCCCGCGAAACGATGCCGGTCACGCGCTTGGCGGTCATCGGCACATAGCGCAACAAGACCCCCGCGTGAATGGTGAAATAATCCACGCCCTGCTCGGCCTGCTCGATCAGCGTGTCGCGGAAGATCTCCCAGGTCAGGTTCTCGGCTACGCCGTCGACCTTTTCCAATGCCTGATAAATCGGTACCGTGCCGATCGGCACCGGCGCGTTGCGAATAATCCACTCGCGGGTTTCATGAATATTCTTGCCGGTGGACAGGTCCATGACCGTATCCGACCCCCAGCGGATACCCCAGGTCATCTTCTCCACCTCTTCTTCAATCGAGGAGCCGAGCGCGGAATTGCCGATATTGCCGTTGATCTTCACCAGAAAGTTACGACCGATGATCATCGGCTCCAGCTCCGGGTGATTGATATTGGCTGGAATGATCGCCCGACCGCGCGCCACTTCATCGCGCACGAATTCGGCGGTAATCGCCTTGGGGATGCTGGCACCGAAGCTCTGCCCCGCATGCTGATTGCGGGTTAAACCAGCGTCACGGGCAGCCTGCAGCTGCATGTTCTCGCGAATCGCGATGAACTCCATCTCGGGCGTGATGATGCCCTGGCGGGCGTAGTGCATCTGACTGACATTGCACCCGGGCAGCGCACGGCGCGGATTGCGCACAGGGGCAAAGCGCATGTGCTGCAGCGCCGGATCGGCCAAGCGGGCACTGCCGAAATCCGAACTCAGGCCTGGCAACCGCTCGGTGTCACCGCGCTCGTCGATCCAGGCTCCACGCACATCCGCCAGTCCGGCGCGCAGATCAATCCGCGCTGCGGGATCGGTGTAGGGACCAGAGGTGTCGTAAACCAGAACCGGGGCATTGCGTTCGCCGCCCAATTCCGTCGGGGTATCGGCCAGGCTGATCTCTCGCATGGGCACGCGAATGTCCGGCCTTGAGCCGCTGACATGGATTTTTCGAGAACCGGGGAAAGGCTGGGTGGCGGCGCTATCGGCACCAGAAGAGGTAATGGCACTATCGGGTAAACGGCTACTCATAAAATCAATGCTCCACTGCGGGTGAGATCGCAGGGAACCGAAATGGCATGCCGCACTGACCACAAGCGGGATTTCAGCCAGTGCTTATCTCGATTCCTACGCCGGTACTAACCGGTTCAGGTTCAACGGGTATTATCTCAGCCATGGGCATTAAAGCCGCAGGCACCCCGTCAAGATGAGCAATCAGCTTAATAGCCGTACAGCGTGGCTGCAAGCGCGCAATGATGCGTCGACAGCCCAATGCAACACTTTGTTCCGATGCACGCCCCAAGCATTGCTTGACCGCCAGCGCGCTTGTCCTTAGCCTTGCTTGATTATTCCATAGTTGCGAAGGATTTCTGCGTGCTGCGTCCCCTGTTTATTGCCGTCCTGCTGGTGGGTATGTCCAGTCAAGCCATGGCCAAGACCGATCTTCTTAGCGTCTATCAAGAGGCACTGGCCAACAGCGCTGACCTGGCTTCGGCTGAGGCGGATGCCCTGGCCCGCCAGGAAGTTTTGCCACAAACCCGCGCCCTGCTGCTGCCCAATATCGGACTGGGTGCCGGCGTGGCCCGCGAAGAGATCGATGTGGCGGGCGCAGGCAGCGATTCCTATACCACCGACTACTACCAGGCCAGCCTGACCCAGCCGCTGTTTCGGGCTGATCGCTGGTTCAACTACCAGGCGGCCAAATCGCTGAGCACACAGGCGCAACTGGAGTTCTCCGCGATCCAGCAAGCGCTGATCCTGGACGTCGCCGAAGCCTATTTCAATGTGCTGCGCGCGTCTGACAACCTGGCCACCGCCAGGGCCGAGGAAAACGCCTTCGAACGCCAGCTGGATCAGGCACGCGAGCGTTTTGATGTCGGCCTGTCCGCCCGCACGGATGTACTCGAAGCCTTGGCCGGCTATGACAGCGCCCGCGCTGCCCGCCTGACCGCCCAGACCAATCTCGACGTGAGCTACCAGGCGATTACTCGCCTGACCAATAGCGACTATGATGAATTAATGGGTATGAGTCATGACCTGCCGATCCTGCCGCCAACGCCCGGCGACCTGCAACAGTGGGTGGATACCGCCGCCGCGCAGAACCTGAATTTGCAGGCGACGCGCCACGCCATCAGCAGCGCGTCCGACACTTTGCGCAGCAGCCGCTCGGCCTACGCGCCCTCGGTCGATGCTTTTGTGCGCTACAACAACAGCGGTGGCGGAGCTAGCGGTATAGCCGCTAGCCAATCACGTAACAGCGACATCGAGCAGACCAGCTTCGGCGTTGAGCTGAGCATGCCGTTATTTACCGGCGGCGCCACCAGTTCTGGCGTGCGTGAATCAGGCTACCGGCTGACCCAAGCCGAGCAAAACAGCGAGGCGCAACTACGCCGCGTAGTCGAAAGTACGCGCAATCTGTATCGCACCGTGACATCCAGCGTGGAAGAAGTGGAAGCGCGTCGCCAATCGATCATTTCCAGCAATGCGGCGCTGGACGCCACACGCACCGGTTACGAAGTCGGTACGCGTAACGTGGTCGACGTCCTCGAGGCCCAGCGCAACCTGTTCCGCGCGGTACGCGACTACAACACCGTGCGCTACAACTACATCATCGACAACCTGAGCCTCAAGCAAGCTGCAGGCACGCTGAGCCCGGAAGACCTGGTCGACCTGTCGCGCTGGCTGAACCCGGATTACGATCCGGATCGCGACTTCATACCGCCCTTCACTGAAGAGGAAGTTGAGCGGATGTCGTTGGGCCGCCAGGCGCCAGTTACCGAAGAAGAGAGCAGAATGCGCAGCTCTTTCTAAACAGTCGCGTACACAAGCAATAAAAAACACCGGGTGACGCCCGGTGTTTTTTATCTTCTAGTTGAGCCGCTGAGCAATACCATTCAACAGCCGCTCAAGCGCGCCTTGATTATCCTGCACCACCCCCTGCCCGGCCGCACCGGCCCGACGCGCCTCTTCAGGCTGCTCAAGCCACGCGTTTACTGCGGCCGCCAGGGTCTTGGCATCGCGCACCTGGCGCAGCGCGCCTGCGCCCTCCAATAGCTCGCTGATTTCAGCAAAATTATACCGATGCGGGCCAGAGATGATCGGCAAACCCAGCGCGGCGGGTTCAAGGTAGTTGTGCCCGCCGTGGGCCGCCAGCGTGCCACCGATAAAGGCAACGTCGGCGCAGCCATACAGCATCATCAATTCGCCCATGCTATCGCCAAGAAACACCTGATCGGTCGCTGCCGGAGTCGCTTCAGAGCTGCGTCTTACCATCGGCATGCCAGCCGTTTCGATCAGCCCCGCGACGTCCTTAAATCGCTCGGGATGCCGCGGTACCAGAACCAACAGTGCCTCGGGATGGGCCTGCAGCACCTGGCGGTGGGCCGCCAGGACCTGTTCGTCTTCACCTGCGTGGGTGCTGGCAGCAATCCACACCGGGCGCGGCCCCCAGGTGGCACGCAGCGCGGCGGCTTGCTGCACGATGTCAGGCTCAGGCTGCAAATCAAATTTGATACTGCCGGTCACCTGCATGGCGTCCGGGCTGACACCCAGGCGTTCGAAGCGCATGGCTTCGGCCTGGGTCTGCACCGCCACCCAGTCCAGCGCGGCGAACATCGGCTCGACCAGCCAGCTGATGCGTCGATAGCCCCGCGCGGAGCGCTCGGACAACCGGGCATTGGCCAACACCAAGGGTATCCCCTGAGCTTTGGCCTCGTGAACCAGATTCGGCCACAGCTCGGTTTCCATAATGATGCCGATATGCGGGCGCAGACGCTTGATAAAGCGGCGCTGCAACCAGGGCAGGTCATAGGGCAGGTAGGCATGCCCGACCTGATCGCCGAACAGTTTGCGGATCTGCTCCGAACCGGTTGGCGTCATGCAGGTGATGGTCACCGGCCAGTGCGGGTAACGATGCAGCAGCTGGCGCACCAAGGGCGCCGCAGCAATGCTTTCGCCAACAGACACGGCGTGCAGCCAGATTCCCCCTGGACGCACATCGCCGCCCAGGGCAAAACGTTCATGCCAGCGCTGCCGGTAGGCCGGCGCCTTGCGCGCACGGTAGAGCAGACGCAACAGGATCAGCGGCAGGCACAGGGTAAAGATGAGGCTGTAAAACGTGCGCGACATGAGTGCTCCTCGAAAGGCTGGCAAGACAAGGTTTACAAGACAATGGCACCCGCGCCGGGTGCGACTCATAGTAGCAGATGTGACCCGAAGCACCGGCAGTGTCTATACTAGGGCTCTTTTCAGCAAAAGCACCGGAGCTTATGAGTACAACCCTGGAAACCGATATCTGTATCCTTGGCGGCGGCATCGCCGGCCTCTGGCTGAATGCGCGCCTGCGGGGCATGGGCTACAGCACCCTGCTGATCGAGCGTGGCGCCTTGGGCGGAGGCCAGAGCGGCAAGTCGCAGGGTATTATTCACGGCGGCACCAAATACGCATTGCACGGCAAACTGACCCAGGCAGCTGAAGCCATTTCGACCATGCCCGGACGCTGGCGTGCTTGCCTGCAAGGCGATGGTGAGCTGGATTTGCGCGGTGCACGGCTGCTTTCCGAGCATCATTATCTGTGGTCGCCCGGCAGCCTGATCAGCAATCTCGCCGGCTTTTTTGCCAGCAAGGCGCTGCGCGGCCGCGTGGATGTAGTCAAAGGTAACGATCTTCCTGCCGTCTTTGCCAACCCGGCTTTCAAGGGCAAAGTGTATCGGTTGGCCGAGCTGGTCATGGATGTACCTGATGTCGTGCGGCGCTTGAGCGAGCTGGCCGGCGACAGCCTGATAGCTGACAGTGCCCCGCATCTGGAACGGCGTGAAGACGGCAGTATCGAGTGCGTGCGCATCAATGGCAGAAGGATCAAGGCGCAGCGCTACGTACTCACCGCCGGCGAAGGTAATGAGGGTCTATTGCAGGACTGGGGCGTCACCCAGCCGGCGATGCAACGCCGGCCCTTGCAAATGGTGCTGGTCAAAGGGGCAAAGCTGCCGCCGCTATACGCCCACTGCCTGGGCAACAGCCCCAAGCCACGGATGACGGTAACGACCCACCCCTGCGCCGACGGCCAGTGGTGCTGGTACCTGGGCGGCGAGCTGGCGGAACAGGGCGTCAATCTCACCCCTGACGCGCTGGTCGCCCGAGCGCAGCACGAGCTCAGCGAACTGCTGCCGTGGATCGACTTGCAGCATTGCCAGTGGACGACCCTGCCGGTCAATCGCGCCGAGCCGGCGCAAAGCGGCGCGGCCAGGCCGGACAGCGCTTACCTGCAGGCGGCGCAGAACGCCCTGGTCAGTTGGCCAACCAAACTGGCGTTGGCGCCTGACCTGAGTGACCAAGCTATTGCCGCACTTCAGCAGCAAGGCGTCAAGCCTGCTTTAAACGATGACTACAGCGGGCTGCCACGGCCTGCTCTGGCGCTACCCGCATGGGATGTCTGCTTTCCATGAACAGCCTCCATGCCCATCATCGGCCGCTTGGCAACAGCGGCCTCGTGGTCTCGCCCTTGGGCCTGGGGACGGTCAAGTTCGGACGTAATCAAGGCGTCAAGTACCCCGAGCAATTCGAGCTGCCGGACGACCAGCAAGCTCAGGCTCTATTGACCCTGGCCCGGGAACTGGGCATCAATCTGATCGACACCGCCCCCGCCTACGGCAGCAGTGAGGCGCGGCTCGGCACGCTATTGGCTGGCCAGCGGCAGCAGTGGATCATCTGCACCAAGGTGGGCGAAGAGTTTGACCAGGGCCAGTCGCACTTCGACTTCAGCGCCAAACATACTCGCCATTCGGTAGAGCGGTCGCTGCGCAGGCTCAACACCGACTATCTTGACCTGGTGCTGGTGCATTCAGACGGCAATGACCTGGATGTGCTAGAGGGCGAAGCCTACCCCGTATTGGAGCAACTCAAGCGCGAAGGCCTGATTCGCGCTTTCGGTTTTTCCGGCAAGACCATAGAGGGCGGTATCGCGGCACTCCGGAGCGGCGATTGCGCGATGGTCACCTATAACGTGCAAGACCAGAGCGAACGCCCGGTGCTGGACTTTGCCCTGTCACAGGACAAGGGCATTCTGGTTAAAAAAGCCCTTGCCAGCGGGCACCTTTGCCTTCAGGGTAACGACCCGGCGCAAAAGAGCCTGGAATTGGCCTTCGCCCATCCCGCGGTGGCCTCCGCCATTATCGGTACCATAAACCCCCGGCATCTCCAGCAGAATGTCGTCAGCGCCCTCAAGGTGCTGAACAGTTTATAAAACCAGAGGGAAGTGCATGTCGCGTATCATTGCCCGCAAAAATCCGGTCATTTTCAAGACCCAGGCTATTCATGTTAAAGCCAGCCCGGAAGTCCTCTGCTATACCCCGGTGGGCAATCCACTTGGCTTCGCGGAAATGCAGGATTTGCGTCAACCGGTTTCGGTAACCGACCCCGAGTGCTTCGAACTGACAGTCGCCAATATGGGCGTGTCGGTCGACTTGAGCCTGACCTGGCAAGAACGCGATTTCCGCGTACTGATTCGCCAGGACCGCACCGACCAGGCCGATAACGTACTGAAGCTGATTTCCGGCTACGTACCCGCTCACGAGCTGCGCGTCCCGTTATTGACGGTAATGACCGAAATTGCCGAAGAGTTGCTACTGGAGAGCAATCGAGGATGGCTGCAGGGCCGCTACATGGAAACCTGGCTTCCCACGCCCTACTCGGCCAGCTTGCCGCTAAGCAAACGTCACTCCTATCAATTAACCCCGCATCATGCTGCCGCGCACCCGGTATTGTGCCGGGAGCTGCATCTGATCGAGCGCCCGCGCGCCTACGTCCATCTGCCGACCAATTCCCTGCAGCTGGTGTACTCCATGCAGTTACAGTTGCCGGAAAACTGCCCCGGGCTAACCATGCTGCATGCCGACGAGCACATGGATAGCGAGAAAGACCAGCTATTGGTGGCGATGAACCACCAGCGTCCGCAAATTTTTCTCGCCGAGATGTCTGATGGCACGGCAACCGGCAAACTATTCAGCCTGGAACAGGGTGAACTGGTACCGCGCAAGCCGAAAAATATCTGGTTGAGCGAAGCCATGGCCAAGCAAACCGGCTGGGTGATCGAAGAGCCTCGCTGCCAGTGGCCCGAGGGCCTCACCCGCCTCTAGCGTGGCGAGCAAGGCCATTGACACGCGCCGGCCAGTGCCTCAGCGTTGGCGTATTTTCTCGACGATCGCGGTAGTGGAGCAACTTTCCACGAAGTTAAGCACCTTCACTTCACCGCCGCTGGCTAGCACGATCGGCGCGCCGACTACCTGATCGACGCTGTAATCGCCGCCCTTAACCAGCACATCAGGCTTGATCTGTTGCAAGAGCGCCTCAGGCGTATCCTCGGCAAAGCTGATCACCCAATCGACCGCACCCAGACCCGCCAGCACCGCCATCCGCCGCTCAACGCTATTGATCGGGCGCCCCGGCCCTTTCAAGCGAGCCACCGAGGCATCGTCATTGATCGCCACAATCAGCCGGTCACCCAGACTGCGGGCTTCTTCCAGATACCCCACATGGCCAGCATGAATGATATCGAAACAGCCATTGGTAAAG
>JAWOGT010000304.1:0-2694 GCA_046496585.1 Halopseudomonas sp. | reverse complement strand
ACCTGGGGGCGGCAATACAACCGCAGCAGCGCGACCCAGGACGGCATGGCCGCACTGATCGTGACGCTGATGCTGATCCCGCAGAGCCTGGCCTATGCCATGCTCGCTGGCTTGCCGCCGGTCATGGGCTTGTATGCGAGCATCCTGCCGCTGCTGGCCTATGCGCTGTTCGGCTCCAGCCGCACGCTGGCGGTAGGCCCGGTGGCCGTGGTGTCACTGATGACAGCGGCAGCGCTGGCACCCTTGTTCCCGGCGGGCAGCGAAGCGTATATAGGTGCGGCCATGCTCCTGGCCCTGCTGTCCGGCTTGCTGCTCAGCGCCATGGCGTTTTTGCGCCTGGGCTTTCTCGCCAACTTTCTCAGCCACCCGGTGGTCTCCGGCTTTATCAGCGCCTCCGGCATTCTCATCGCCATCGGCCAACTCAAGCACCTGTTCGGCATCTCCGCCTCGGGCGAGAGCCTACTGCAGATCATCCCCCAGCTCTGGCAGGGCTTGCCGGGAATGCATTGGCAAACCCTGTTGATCGGCCTGCTCAGCCTGGCCTGGCTGTGGTGGGCGCGCAAGCGGCTAAAGCCGGCGCTGCAGCTGTTGGGGTTATCCGCGCAGAGCGCCGGCAACCTGGCCAAAGCCGGGCCGGTACTGGCGATTATTGTGGCGATTGTGGTGGTGTCCTGGCTGCAGCTGGATCAGGCCGGGGTCAAGGTGGTCGGCGCCATCCCGCAAGGCCTGCCCGCCCTGGCCTTGCCCACCCTGAATCTGGATCTGGCGATACAGCTCTTACCCGCCGCGCTGCTGATCAGCCTGGTCGGCTTTGTTGAATCGGTTTCCGTCGGCCAGACCCTGGCCGCCAAACGCCGCCAGCGCATCGAGCCCGACAACGAACTGCTCGGCCTGGGTACCGCCAATCTCAGTGCGGCCTTCAGTGGCGGCTTTCCGGTGACCGGCGGCTTTGCCCGCTCGGTGGTCAACTACGATGCCGGCGCGCAGACGCCCATGGCCGGCGTGTTCACCGCCATGGGTATCGCCCTCAGTGTCATGCTGCTGACCCCGCTGCTGCATAACCTGCCCCACGCCGTGCTGGCCGCGACCATCATCATCGCCGTACTCAGCCTGGTCGATCTCGGTTCCCTGGGCCGCACCTGGCGCTACTCGCGACAGGACGGTGCCGCGCAACTGGCCACCATGTTCGGTGTACTGCTGATTGGCGTGGAGGCTGGCATCCTGCTCGGCGTGGGGCTTTCGCTGCTGCTGTTTCTCTGGCGCACCAGCCAACCGCACATTGCCGTGGTCGGTCAGGTACCCGGCAGCGAGCACTTTCGCAATATCGAACGATTTGCCGTGATCGAGTCGCCAAACGTACTGTCAATTCGAGTCGATGAAAGTCTGTATTTTCCCAATGCCCGCTACCTGGAGGACCGGATCAGCGAATTGATCGCCAGCCGCCCGCAGGTCCGCCACCTGGTGCTGATGTGCTCCGGGGTCAATCTGATTGATGCCAGCGCGCTGGATTCACTGGAGACTATCGTTGAACGCCTGCATACCGCCGGCGTACAGTTGCATTTGTCCGAGGTCAAGGGGCCGGTGATGGACAAGTTGCGCCGTTCCAGCTTCCTCGACCACTTTGGCGGGCAGGTATTCATCAGTCAGTTCGAAGCCCTGAAAACCCTGGCACCGCAATTGACCGAACCGCTCGCTATCCACCCGCTCGCCCATAGGAAAACCTGATGAAAACTGCCCACGACCTGGTAACCGACGCCAAAACCCGCATCCACGAGATTCAAGTACAGGATGCCGACACTGCCATACGCGAAGCCGATGTTGTGATCGACGTGCGCGAAGCCGATGAATTTCATGCCGGCCATATCCCGGGCGCCGTGCATATTCCACGCGGCATGCTGGAGTTCAAGCTCAGCAATGATCCCGGGCTGTCGGCGCGCGACCTCAAGCTGGTGCTGTATTGCAAGACCAGCGGCCGTTCGGCGCTGGCCGCCCAATCATTGCAGGAGATGGGTTACCGGCAGGTGTTGTCGCTCCAGGGCGGCTTTGATGCCTGGTGTGAGGCGGGCAAGCCCGTGCTCAAGCCAACGCTGCCGACCTTCGAGTAAAACCAACAGCAGGCCGTTGTCCGCCAACGGCCTACTGAGTTGTTTCTCTCTGTTCACTGGGGTTACTTGTCATGCTTGACGACATCCACACCGACGTTGCCATCATTGGCGCCGGCACCGCCGGCCTCTATGCCTTGCGCGAAGTGCGCCGTGCTGGACGCCGTTTCGTCCTGATCGACCCCGGCCCGCTGGGCACCACCTGTGCCCGCGTCGGCTGCATGCCCTCAAAGATCGCGCTGCATGCCGCCGCGCTGTGGCAGGCGCGACCCGAGTTGAGCCGCTTTGGCGTGACTGACAACGAACTCCTGCCTTTGGATCTGGCTCGCACCTGGGCGGCGCTGCGCGCTCAGCGTGATCACTTTTCCAATAAAGCCAGCCAGAAGACGCGCACCGCCGCAGGCGAGCAACTGATCGAGGGGAGCGCGCGTTTTATCGAGCCGACCCTGCTGGAAGTCACCACCCCCCAGGGCGTGCAGCGCATACGCGCCGATGCAGTGGTGATAGCCAACGGCTCGCGGCCACTACTGCCGGACTGGCTTACTCCCTTACGCGCTCGCCTGGTGACAACCGACGCACTGTTCGAGCTTGA
>JAWOGT010000229.1:0-6354 GCA_046496585.1 Halopseudomonas sp. | reverse complement strand
TGCGCGTCGCCCCCAAAACCAGGATGAAACTCGTCATCGCCGAGCGGGTATCTACACGCAGGTCCGTTTGAAGACCCTGGTTAATCTGTCCGGTCACGTCATTCACCCCAAAACCCTGCAAACGCGCGCCGGTGTTGTTGGGAATAAAGCCTTCGCGATCGGTACCAAAGTAACCCGCGCGGGTGTAGGACAGCGCGCCCTGTTCACTGGTGACAAAGAAGCCATTACCGTTGACCGCCAGATCCAGGCTGTTCTCGGTGTAGTTGATGTTGCCCTGGGTGAACTGCTGCGCCACATTGCCGAGCAGCACACCACTGCCTACAGCATTGCGGCCGGAGCCGAGAATGGAGGCGGCATACACGTCGCCAAATTCGGCCCGCGAGCCCTTGAAGCCCACCGTACCGGCGTTGGCGATGTTGTTACCGGTAATATTCAGATCGGATGACGCCGCCCGGATACCACTCAAACCTGTATTAAAAGACATGCTCATGCTCCTTGCCGATTCGTTGTCGGACGGCTGTTACTGACTGATTGAATACACGTCGGATAAACTGATACTGCCTAGGCCGGCGACGTTCAGGGTCATCTGTCCACCCGCCCCGTTACCTAGCGACACGCTGTCCACATTGGCCGGCAATAGCGTTGCCAATTGCTTGTTCTCGCCATCGATAGCCGCCTGACCTTCAAACTTGTAGCGCCCGGGCGGCATGATATTGCCGCTGCCATCGGTCCCATCCCAGACAAAATCATGCATACCGGTATCCTGGGCGCCGAGGTTGATGCGCGTTACCAGGCTGCCCTTGTCATCCAGCACGTTGACGAACAGATTGCTGCTCGGCTCCGGCAACGCCATTTGGCCTTTCAGGCCTTCGGTGGTGTCGACCATGGCCTTGTCGGTGGGCACGATCACCTTGCGCCCCACCAGGGACGAGGCCTGCAAGGCCTGTGAAGACTGATAGCCGCTGAGCAAGGCCTCCATCGAGGAGTTCAGGGTGCCGATACCCTCGACGGTACTGAACTGCGCCAACTGCGCGATAAACTCGCCATTTTCCTGGGGCGAGAGCGGGTCCTGGTTATTCAACTGGGTCACCAGCAACTGCAGAAACTGGTCCTTGCCCAGCTCACCACCCTGCACCTCACGGCTTTCCTCGCGGCCATACTGATCCAGAACACTGGCGCCGGTACCGATCGAATTGGCAATACTCATGCTCAAAGCACTCCTGTTACTGACCCAGTGTCAGAACGCGCTGCAGCATGGTTTTCGCTGCATTCATGATTTCAACGTTGGTCTGATAGGCGCGCGATGCGGACATCATGTTGGCCATCTCTTCCACGACATTGACGTTGGGGTAATACACATAGCCTTCTTCATTGGCCATGGGATGATCGGGTTCATAACGTGCCTGCAGCTCCGCATCGGACTGCACGATGCCGCGCACCTCGACGCCACGCCCTGCCTGGTCATCGCCAGCAAACAGCGACTGGCCCAAGCCCTGCTGCTGATTGAATACGGTGGAAAACACCGGATTACGCGCGCGGTAGGTTTGATCCACGCTGCTGGATACGGTCTCGGCATTGGCAATGTTGCTGGCCACGGTATTAAGCCGCACAGATTGGGCGCTCATGCCGGAACCGGCGATATTGAATACATCACTCAGGGACATGGTTACTCTCCACGCAGGGCGGTCATCAGCCCGGAAAACTTGCTGTTGAGGAAGGTGAAGCTGGCCTGGAAGCGGATCGCGTTGTCCGAGTACTGCGCCTGCTCCATCTGGCTATCCACGGTATTGCCATCGACCGCCGGCTGCAGCGGCGTGCGAAAACGCAGGCCAGCGGCTTGATCGAGAAGGCTTTCGGCATTCAGATGTCCCGAATGGGTCTGAGCGGTACTGAACGAGCGGCCCTCGCCCGTCTGCTGGGCTTGCAGCACGCTGGCAAAATCCAGGTCACGGGCCTTGAAATTAGGGGTATCGGCATTGGCGATATTGTTGGCCAGCAGCGCTGCCCGCTGACCGCGAAACAGCAGTGACTGCTCATGTATTCCCAGTGCTTTGTCGAAACTGATACTCATACCGGCATTCCTCAGGATGGCAACAGATGGCCACACAGTGTCTCTGCCGTTAGTCAAAGCAATTGCCATGCCAGAAATATAAATGCATATTTTTCAATAGCTTAATGTTTAGCTAACCAGCCAGCGGCAAGGCTTTACCGCACAACGGCAAGCCGCGGCAGGCAAGGTGACGGGGGCAAAGCAAAGGGAGCAGTACGGGGAATCGCAGACGCCGTGGGAGACCCTGCCGGAATGGACCGGCCGGGTCAGTTAGCGACTGACTTACCTGGCCTGGTAGACAATGCCCGGGCTGCACTGAACCATCTGATACAGCTCAGGCAAGCCATTCAGTGCCTCGGAGGCACCCAGTACCAGGTAACCACCGGGCTTCAGGGTGGCATGCATGCGCTTGAGAATGTCTTTCTTCAGGTCGGCTGAGAAATAGATCAACACATTGCGGCAAAAGACGATATCGAACTTGCCGAGCATTGCGTAGCTATCGAGCAGGTTCAAGGCACGAAACTCCACGCGGCTGCGAATAGGCTGCTTGACCGTCCAGCGGCCTGGCGCCGATTGATCGAAATAACGCGCCAGACGCTCAGCCGACAAACCGCGCGCGACCGACAGACTGTCATAGTCGGCCGACTTGGCGGCGGTCAGAATGCCACCCGACAGGTCGGTCGCCACGATCTGCGCTCCACCGCGGAACTGACCCAGATTGGTCCGATCAAACTCGTCGATACTCATGCTTAGCGAGTAAGGCTCCTGCCCGGAGGAGCAGGCCGCCGACCAGATGCGCAGGCGCTGGCCGGGGTTTGCCTTGATGAATTCCGGGATAAGCCGGTTTTTCAACACCTCAAAGGGATAGGCATCCCGAAACCACAGCGTCTCGTTGGTGGTCATCGCGTCCACCACCGCCTCGCGCAGCCCGGCTCTAGGCTGCGCCTGGATCCGGCTGACCAGCTCGCCCAGACTCTTGATCTGGTGCTGCTCAAGTAGCCTGTTGAGGCGGCTGGCTACCAGATACTGTTTGTTGTCCCCCAGCACAATGCCACAGGCTTTTTCCAGAAATTCGCGGAATACCTGGAAATCCTTGTTCACTGATGTCACACAGCCCATCCCATTCTCAGTTGAATTGCAGCACGTCGAGTTGCAGCATCAGTTATCAGTTTATCCGCGCAGCGCATGCAGGCGATCAATGACGCGCTGGGCCAGCTCGTCGGGCTTGAATTTGGCAAGAAAATCATCGGCCCCGACCTTCTTGACCATCGCCTGATTGAACACGCCAGACAGCGAGGTGTGCAGGAGAATATGCAGGCCAGCCAGCCGCGGATCATTTCTGACCTCGGCGGTCAGCGTGTAGCCATCCATCTCCGGCATCTCGATATCCGACACCATCATTAGTAATTCATCCGTTACCTTGTCACCCTGGTCGGCCATTTCGCGGAGGTAATCAAGCGCCTGTCGACCGTCGTTCAGGGCGATCACTTCAACGCCAACCTCCTGCAGGCAGCGAGCCACCTGTTTGCGCGCTACAGTAGAATCATCAACGATCAGCACCCGGCGCGCGTGCGCTTCAGTATGCGTCTGCTCGTCAATCACGCCAGGGGTGATGGTTTCCACCGTAGGCACGACCTCGGCGAGGATTTTTTCCACGTCGATGATTTCAACCATCTGTTCATCAACATAGGAAACGGCCGTCAGGTAATGGTCGCGACCAGTACCCCTTGGCGGCGGGTGAATGTCGGACCAGTTCATATTGACAATGCGCTCCACCGAACGCACCAGAAAGCCCTGCACCCGGTAGTTATATTCCGTGATGATGACAAACGCGGTGCTCAGATCGTCCAGCCCCGGCCCTCCGGTAGCCTTGTTCAGATCAATAATCGGCAAGGTGCCGCCGCGAATATGGGCCACCCCGCGCACCACCGGATTGAGCTTGGGCAGCAGAGTCAGTTTCGGGCATTGCAGCACTTCTTTGACCTTGAATACATTGATCCCGTACAGCTGGTTACCGGCAAGCCGGAACAGCAACAGCTCGAGGCGGTTCTGACCGACCAGCTGCGTGCGCTGATTGACCGAGTCCATTACGCCTGCCATGGGCAACTCCTTATCGATAGCGGGTTATGCGGCACGTATCTTGCATCACATAGTTACCGTAACTCACGGAACGGCGTTTTTTTGACATACGCCAACCCTTTTTTTATCAAGGCTTATTGTATGCGTTTTCTTACCGGGTGCGCGGCACTGCCATTATTTTTTTGCGCGGGTCTTTCAGCCAATCCGCTGATTGAACAGCTTATCGGCGCGACCACGACTTTTCTTGAGCACGAAGTTGCAGCGCATCTGGATCGCAGTGCGCGGGTGGCGCGCTATGAGGTCAAGGTCAATCGCCTTGACCGGCGCCTGCGCCTGCCCTTGTGCCCGGCAGACGCGTTGTCGGCCAGCCTGGAAAGTCCTGCAGAACCGGTTGGCCGGGTCACCGTGCGGCTGAGCTGTGAAAGCGAGGTACGCTGGCGGCTGTTTGTACCCGCGCAGGTCAGCCTGTTCCAGGAGGTTCTGGTGATCACCCGACCACTGGGCCGACACAGCCTGATCCGGTCCGAGGATCTGGCGTTGCTCGAGCGCGACGTGGGCTTGCTCGGTAATGGCTACTTGAGCAATCCGCAACAGGTGGCGGGCATGCGTCTGCGTCGTCAGGTCAACGCCGACACTGTCCTCTCGCCCAACCTGCTCGAGCAGGATGAGGTGGTCAAACGCGGTGACAAGGTCGTCATCAGTGCAGCCAACACCCAGGTTTCGGTGCGCATGTCCGGCGAAGCACTGGAAAGTGGCAATACCGGAAGCCAGATCAGCGTGCGCAACGTCCGTTCCGGCCGCGTGGTCAAAGCCAGAGTAATGGGCCCTGGTCAGGTAGAGGTAGCCATGTAATGGTCTGGATGACTTTCGGCGAGGATCCGGTATGATCACTCTCTCAGGCATTTTCAGCCTTTGCGCAACGCCGAGGGCACCTGTTTGCAGTCTGGTGAGAATGTGCACGGATTCAGATTAAATAACCCTAAAGTTCTGCAACTGGCTGCCGTTAACGCTACTAGCAAAGCATTTAGATTCTGAGGAAAACAGAATGGTTATCGATTTCAACGCATCCAACAGCGCCAGTCGCAGCACCCAGTCGGGTGCGACAAACGGCAAGCGCGATGCAACCGAAGCGCCACGTCCTGCGGAACAGGTCGCTGTCGACAAAAACCTGTCCAGTGAGAGTGGGGTTAAGCTCAGCTCCCAGGCTCAGCAGCTGCAGGCGATCGAAGAGCGCTTGCGCGACCTGCCTGAGATCGATAGCGAGCGCGTCGCACAGCTTCGCCAGGCGATTAGTGACGGTTCCTATCAGACCGACAGCGCACGCATTGCCGACAAGCTTCTGGCCCTCGAAGAATAATTCGGAGTACCATCCAGAGGCTTTGCTGTCTCTCAAAGCGGGGAATCCGGATGGACCATTTGAATACGCTATTTTCTGCTGCCCAAGCTGATGCACAGGCCTTTACCGCCCTGCTCGAACTGGAACACAAAGCTCTGGTCGAGCGCGACATGGCGGCCCTCGAAACGCTGCTGGCCGACAAATCCCCGCTGGTGACTGCCCTGGCCCAGCATGATCGCGCCATTGTTGCCTATTGCCAACAAGTTGGCATCAGTCCCGGTGAGAGCCTCGAACAACACCTTGCCAGCACAGCATCGCCAGCATTAGTGCACCACTATCAGGCCTTCAAGCAAGCCTTGCAACAGTGCAAGACCGCCAATGAACGCAACGCCCGGTTGATCCGGCATAGTCAGCAGGCCACCGCGCAATTACTGGATCTACTGCGCAATCAGGGTGAATCAAGCCAGAACATGTATGACAGCCAGGGCCTCGCCAGCCGGGGTAGCGCGCAGCGTAACCTCACCAAGGTTTAGCGTGCCTTGCACCGCGCCATCATGCTGTATAATTGTTGTGCCCCCTGGCAGCGGTGGTGCGGCGATATTGGGCAATCACCAATCACGCCGCGTGTACCCGGCCGACCGCGGCGCCGGCCGGAAACCGCCCTTCACGTTCCATAGATTCGATAGAGGAGAGCGGCAGTGCGCGCAACCGCGCCATCACAACGGGCGACGTGCTAATGCGCAAAGTCGTATCCAGACATACCAGGGTGTCGCGCAGCGCACGTCCGACATGACATGTCGCGGCCAGTTGGAGCGTAATGTCCCAGTCAATCGCTCCCGTCTGTTCCACTGCCGGATTGTCCTCCCCCGCTTGTTCCCCATGCGACGCC
>JAWOGT010000117.1:0-19976 GCA_046496585.1 Halopseudomonas sp. | reverse complement strand
CCTCACTGTCACACCAGGCGCATCTGCCCGCCGAAGCCGAGGAGCTGGTGCGGCACCTGGATACCTCGCTGCGCTCGGCCGAGGATCTGATCTCCGATCTGCTGGATATTTCACGCCTGGAAGCCGCGCGCATTCGCCCGGAGTGGACCGACTTCGCCCTGCGCGATCTGCTCGAGCCGCTGCGCATCGAGCTTGGCGCCCTGGCGGTGGAGCAGGGCGTGGATCTGCGCGTGCATATCAGCAATTTGCGCGTGCGCAGTGACATGCGCCTGTTGCGCCGGATGCTGCAGAACTTCCTGACCAACGCCTTCCGTTACGCCGGACGTTCCAAGGTGGTCCTCGGGGTACGCCGTATGGGCGACCAGGTGCGTATCGAGGTGTGGGATCAGGGTCCCGGCATCCCGCAAGACAAGCTGCAGGTGATCTTCGAAGAATTTCAGCGTCTGGACAGCCATCGCACGCAGGCCGAGAAGGGGCTGGGGCTGGGGCTGGCCATCGCTGATGGCTTGTGCCGGGTGTTGGGACATGAGCTGGCGGTGCGCTCCTGGCCGGGTGCGGGTAGCGTGTTCAGCGTCACGGTGCCGCTGGCGCGGCAGAAAATCAGAGCTGAGGGCAAGGTCGCGAGCCAACTGAGCCCGTTCGTCAGCGGTGCCCAGGTGCTCTGCATCGACAATGAACCGAACATCCTCACTGGCATGCAAAGCCTGCTCAGCCGTTGGCAGTGCCATGTGGCTGTGGCCCGTGATCGGCAGGAAGTGCAGCAGGTGTTGGCCGACGGTTTCGTCCCGCAGCTGGTGCTGGTGGATTACCACCTGGATGCCGGTGACACCGGTGTCGAGCTGATGCAATGGTTGCGCGCGCAGCAGGGTGCGGTCCTGCCGGGGGTGGTCATCAGTGCCGATGGACGCAGTGATCTGGTCACGCAGATTCGCCTGGCGGGGCTGGATTTTCTGCCCAAACCGGTCAAGCCGGCAGCACTGCGCGCCTTGATCAGCCGCTACGTCAAGCTGCAGTAGACACACTGTTGCGCTACAACTGTATCTTGTGAAGTGCCGCGCTGGCCTGTTAGCGTGACTCGCCTCATTGACTGGGGTTAGCTAGCATGTCTTCGCGGTTCAGAACGGCCTTGTTGGGCGCACGGGATACCATCCCGATGCTGATCGGCGCCCTGCCTTTCGGTATTATCTTCGGCACGCTGGCGGTGTCCTCGGGCTTGTCCGCGGGTGCCACCCTGGCGATGTCGGCGCTGGTCTTTGCCGGCTCCGCGCAATTTATTGCCATCAGCCTGATCGCCTCCGGCACCGGGCTGGTGGTGATTTTGCTGACTACCCTGATCGTCAACCTGCGGCATATGCTTTACAGCGCCAGCCTGCTGCCCTACGTGCGCCACTTGCCGCAGCGCTGGCGCGTGCCGCTGGCATTCTGGCTGACCGATGAGAGCTTTGCCGTAGTGCACCGCCATTATCTGGACGCGACCACGCCGCTGGCCGGCAAGCAGTGGTACTTTCTTGGCTCCTGCCTGGCCATGTACAGCAACTGGTTCGCCTGCACCTTGGTCGGTGTGTTGCTGGGTCACGCGTTGCCCGGCATGGCCGATTGGGGGCTGGATTTCGCCATGGTCGCGACCTTTATCGGCATCGTTGTACCGCTGCTGCGCACGCGTCCAATGCTGGTTGCCAGTTTGGTCGCGGCGCTAGTCGCCGTTGCCGCTAATGGCCTGCCGTATAAACTCGGTTTGCTGCTGGCGGCCCTGTTCGGGGTGCTGGCCGGCATACTGGCCGACAGCTTGCAGCGACGACTACAGCATGCCGAGCGCGATGAGCCGGGAGTCGCTGATGAATCCCTATGAGATAGCGCTGATCGCCGGCATGGCGGTCATCACCTTTGCCATTCGCTACACGCTGTTTGCGGTAGGCCACCGGGTGCGCTTCAGCCCGCTGCTGACCCAGGCGCTGGGCTATGTACCGGTGGCGGTACTGACGGCCATCGTCGCACCGGCCATGCTCATGCCCGATGGCGCGAAGCTGGATCTGGATCTGGATCTGGCACTGGATAACGCCTATCTGGTTGGCGGCAGCGTTGCGATTCTGATCGCGGCCAAATGGCGCAACCTGCTTGCCACTATCATCGGTGGCCTGGCGTTCTTCTTTGTCTGGCGCTGGCTGCTTGGCTGATTACCACAAGGTGGCCCGGCCGCTGCGTACTGCGCTGATCATCAACGTCAGTGCGGCCAGCGAGATCAGCGTGGTAAAGCCCAGCACCGTGGTGCCAAAGCCGATCAGGTCACTGGTAAAACCGACCCCCAGTACGACCGAGGCCATGGTCAGATAGGCCATCAGGTAAAAGGCCGAGATGATCCCGCCACGCTCGGCCGGCGGTGCCACCTGACTGATCGAGGCAATCGCCACCACGCCGGTGGCACCGGCACCGGTGGCGGTGGCCAGGGTCGCCAGACCGAACAGCCCCGGAGAACTGAGCAGCACCGACGCGGCCATGATCATCAAGCCGGCAATCAGGATGCTTGGGCCAGCAATCAGCAGGCGATTCAACGGCTGGCGCTGGCAGGCAAACTGGCTGATGCCGGCCATCAACTGCCAGGCCGCAGCGAACAAGCCGGCCACCGCCCGATCACTGATGCCGGTCAGGTTCATCGCCAGTGACGGGCCCAGAGAGGCATACAGGCTGCCGGTCGACCAGGCCAGGCAAATGGTTGCGGCGGCAAACACAAAGGCGCCGAGTAGCTCACGCGGTACCTTGATGGTCGTGGGTCGCCAGGCGCGCAGACGAAAGTTGCGCTGCCGCTGGCCGATATGCGCCGGCCATGGCGCGGTCAGCAGCAGCACAATGGTGCCCAGGGCGAGGGCAACGACGAGCATAAACGGCCAGCTGTCGGCGCCCGAACCAAAGAACAGGGCCAGTGAACTGACCGTCGGCCCGGCAAAAGCCCCCAGAGTGAAAAACAGCGCCGACAGGGTCGCGGCGCGGGTCCAGTTTTCGTCAGGTTCCAGCTCCACCAGCGCCGCCGACGCAGCCCCGGTGACAATGCCGGTACCAATGCCGGTCAGAATACGCGCGATGCCCAGCCCATAGATGCCGTCTGCGAGCATAAAAGCCACCGCACCACCGGCAATAAACAGCAGCCCGGGCACCAGCATTTGCCGACGGCCGAGCTTGTCAGACAGTGAGCCCAGCGTCAGCAGGGTCGCCACCACGCCAAGCACATAAATAGAGAATACCGCCGTCAGCGCGGTGGAAGAAAAGCCCCAGCGCGCCTGCCAGAAGGAATACAGTGGAGTTGGCAGGTTACTGGCGAAGATGGTGGTGAAGATAGCCAGCAAGGCGGCGACCATCGCCAGGCCGCGGCGGTTTTCCTGTGCTGGTGAAGTGCTAGAACCTGTCATGCGCCCGCCCCTGGGTTGAGGGTGCCCATTATTGCAGAGAGCGGGGCAGGTTGCGCAGTTGATCACCTATCAGCAGCGCTTATGGTGCGGTGTGTCCCAACGCCACCGGCGAGCGGCCCAGGTCGCGGGTCAGTTCCTGTAGCGAGAGTCGGTAACTGCTGTCCAGCGCGCGTTCGCGCAACTCCGTCAGCAGGCTGAAATCACGCGGCCCGGAGGGCCAGGCTACGACGTTGTCGATCAGCTGCGTACTTTGGCTATCCGGGTCTATCTCGGCCAGCGCGAAGCGAAACGGATGGTAGCCGGTCATGCCCAGGCGCAGATCGGTGACCACCCACTGCTGGTCGATCAGGTCGTAACGCAGTATATCCCGGGTAAACCAACGCAACCGCGCATGCTGCTCCGAGCCGGCCAGCGCGGACGCTGCTTCGGAATAACGGCGCGGCAACCTCTCCAGCACCGGCGGCTGGCTATCCAGCCAACTCACCAGGCCCTCGTAATAGTCATCACCGTCCACCGCCACCACCCGCCAGAGCACGGTGTTGAACGGGGTAGGGCTAACGAACACCGCCTGCGGCTCAATACCGTCTCGCTCCAGGGCCAGCTGCAGATTGTTCCCGGCCATCTGCTTGCCCACCAGCGTGCTGGCCAGGTACAGGGTACTGACCGTCAGCGCCGCGTATTGCAGGCTCAGACCCTTGCCCTTTAAACCGATAATCAAACCACTAATGACCGCCAGTAGCAGTGGCACGCTGTACAGCGGATCGATAATAAAGATACTGGAAATGGCTACCGGCGGCGTGGTCAGCGGCCAGAACAACTGGGTGCCATAACTGGTAAAGGCATCGAGCGTCACGTGCGTGACTAATATCAGCCAGATGCATAACCCCAGGCGCGTAGCGGAGTAATCCGCATGCGGTCGCCAACGCCAGCAGAGCCAGGCCAGCAGCAGGCTCAGCGCCGTCAGCACCAACAGTGAGTGGCTGAAGCCCCGGTGGTAAGTCATGTTGGCCACGGCGTCGCCGTAATTGATCACCACGTCCATATCCGGCAGTGTGCCCAGCAGCGCACCGGCCACCAACGCCTTGCGACCATGCCAGCGGCCCAGCATCGCGCCACCAATCGAGGCGCCGAGCATGGCCTGGGTAATCGAATCCATCTGGCGTTCTCCACAAAAAGAAAGCCAGCATAAGCTGGCTTTCCGGGTGTTGCATGGGTAAATCGATTCGTTATCTTACCGGGCTATCTCTTTCATTACAGGGCGTGCTGCTTATCGATCTCGATCGACTGGTCCAGCAGCTCCAGCAGGGCCTTGCGGGTTTTCAGCTTGGTCTGGCGGTGCGCACTCATGTTCAGCTTGGTCAACTGCATGGCCATCTCCAGCGCCTTGGCCTCGAGCTGTTCAGCCGCCACTACCTTATCCAGGAAGCCCGCCTGTACCGCCTCGGCCGGATCGAACATTTCCGCATTGATCACCGAGCGGTTGAATGCACTGTTGGTCAGCCGCGCGCGCGCCAACTCGATGCCCACATGGTGCATGGTCATACCGATCGCTACTTCATTCAGGCCAATCTTGAACGGACCCTCGACACCGATGCGGTAGTCGGCCGACAGCAGGATAAACGCGCCCTTGGCCACCGCATGCCCGGTACAGGCCACCACCACCGGGTAGGGGTGCGACAGCATGCGCCGCGCCAGCGTCGAGCCGGCCGCCACCAGTGTCTTGGCGGCGTCTGCGCCAGAGGTCATCACCTTCAGATCATAACCGCCGGAGAGAATGCCCGGCTGACCGCTGATCAGCACCACCGCCTTGTCCTGCTCGGCCTGGTCCAGCGCCTGATTGAACGCCTCGATCACCGCAGGGGAAATCGCATTGACCTTACCGTTGCTCAAGCTCAGCCGCGCAACACCGTCGGAAAAACTGTAGGAAACCAGCTCGCTCATGGAAGCATCCTCAAAGAGTTTAAACAGCCGGGAATGACCGTATCAGTGCTGCAGTGTACCAAGATAAAGATGACCGGCCAGTTCCAGCGTCCACAGCCGATCATCCTGGTCGGCGCGCGGAAAAAGCGATTGCCAAGCCAGGCTTGTTTCGGTACATTAGCGCGCCTTGGAGCCAGCCCGCTGGTTCCAGGAAAAACGGAGAGGTGGCCGAGTGGCTGAAGGCGCACGCCTGGAAAGTGTGTATACGTTAATAGCGTATCGAGGGTTCGAATCCCTCTCTCTCCGCCAGACAAAGAAAAAGGCCCCAGCGCAAGCTGGGGCCTTTTTTTGTCGAGGGGAAAGACGGATGAGAACCCTAACGGTTCGACGAGCCTGCGCCAGCAGGCGAAGAACGTTGTCGTCCTGCGACAACGGCCCGAAGGGTGAGGTGCGTAGCACCGAATAATCCCTCTCCCTACTGATCCCCCATTTTGCGGTTTCGTGCCTTGTCGGCGTGACGTGCGCTGTGCCAATAGCGTTGACTGATTGTTCTAATCACGAAACAGCTTGCGGGGTATCCACCACAGGTAGAACGCCATCCCGAACAGCTCAACCAGTGACTGCACCACGATCACAACGGCGGCCACTTCCCAGCCAGCCGGCAGCGACAAGGCAAAGGGCAGCACCACAAAGGAGTTGCGCGTGCCCAGGCTGAAGGCAAGTGTGCGCCCTTGATCAGTCGGCAGCGCCATGAGCTTGGCCAACCCTTTGGCAATCAGTGCGGCCAGTAGCAGGAAGGCCAAGAATAAAGGCACTATCACCGGGAGCAGTCTCAGGGCACCTTGCACTGCACCGACCTGAGCGCCGGCAATCAGAAAAACGACCAGTGCAAGCAACGGTACCGGCCACCAAGCCAGCCGCTCGCGAATCACCGCACGTTGTGTGCGGGCCTCAAACCAGCGCTCTGACAGGACGGCAGCGGCGAGCGGCAGCAGAGTCACCACCAGTGCAGGCCAGATATCGGCAGGTGCCAATGCAGTCGAGAGGTCGGATCCCAGCATTAACCACAGATAGATTGGCAGTAACAACAGCTGCAGCAGCAGGTTGATGGGTGTAACCGCTATTGCGCGAGGCACGTTGCCGTTGCCCAGCTGGCTAAAGGTGATAAACCAATCGGTGCATGGCACCAAGAGTACGAGCAGAACGCCGAGCCGCAACGCGGGATCAGCAGGCAACCACTGCACTAAAAGCCAGGCCACGACAGGCAGGATGAGGAAGTTTCCGGTCAGCACGGCGACGACGAAACGTGCGTCGCGCATGGCTTCGCGTAGATGCAGCAGCGGCACCTGCACGAAGGTTGTATACAGCAGCAACATCAGCGCTGGCCAAAGCAGTACCTCAAAAAAAGTGCCAGTGCTGACCCACACACTCCCGACAAGCAAGCCCCCAAGGATGGCTGACAGATATATCCATACCTGGCGAGATTCGAGTGTCACGCGATTCAAAGCTGTTTCCCTTTAGTCAGAACACACATTGGATTCGATGCGAATAGGCCGTCAGGTTCAGGCAAGCGTTGACTTGATGTCAGTCGGAATCGGCCCAGGTACGGGCAAAAGGCAAGACATAACCCCGAGCTTTCACTTGTCCCCGAGTTTTTGACCCCGATATAGTCCCCAATGGCAAGACCTGCCCCCGCGTTCCCCGCGAAATAAGCACTTTATATGTTAGTGTCGGTGCAACTTTCCCCTTCGCACTATCGCCTCCGACGGTTGGCCTCGTATCAAGAGGTGGCCAAAAGGGGGCGATCGGGCTTGATCGGAAGAAATCATTCAGTTTTAAAGTAGGTGTCGTATGTTATCGAAACACACCATGGCCACGGTCAAAGCGACCGTTCCCGCGCTGCAGCAGCACGGTGAAAAAATCACGACTCGGTTTTATCAAATTCTGTTTCAGATCTATCCTGAGGTAAAAGCTTACTTCAATCAGGCTCATCAGGCACAAGGCACACAGCCTCGAGCGCTGGCGAACAGCGTCCTGGCTTATGCTGCAAACATCGACCGGCTGGAAGCTTTGGGCGATGCACTGCCAACGATCATACAGAAACACGTGGCTCTGGATATCAAGCCTGAGCATTACCCGCTGGTAGGTGAGTGCCTGATAGAGGCATTCAAGGAAGTGTTGGGGGATGCCGCAACTGGGGAGGTGATATCTGCCTGGGGCGAAGCTTACCAACACCTCGCAAGTCTGCTGATTGCAGCCGAGGAAGATATCTACAAGACCCGCGAAGCGCAGCCTGGCGGCTGGCGGAAGTCGCGCACATTCCGCGTGGACCGTAAAGAGCCTGAAAGCGAGGTGGTTAGTTCGTTTTACTTCAAGCCTGTCGATGGCGGCTCGATCATGGACTTTCAGCCGGGACAGTACATCACCGTGCTGATGGAGGTCGACGGCCAGCCACTGCGACGCACCTACTCGCTTTCCAGCGAGCCCGACAGCGGATTTTATCGTATTAGCGTCAAACGCGAGCCCGGTGGCGTAGCCTCGAACTATCTCCACGACCATGTCGAGGTCGACAGTGAGCTGGAGTTGCTGCCTCCATCTGGTGCCTTCACATTGCAGGAGCATTCGCGCCCATTGGTACTGCTGACGGCAGGTGTGGGCATTACGCCCGCCATCAGCATGCTCGACGCAACGGCGATCAGTAATCGCGAAATTCACTTCATTCATTGCGCGTTAAACAGCCGTGTTCACGCTTTTCGTCAGCATGTCGACAAAATGGCAGAGCGGCATGCGAATGTCCGCCCCCACTATATATACAGTGAGCCGCTGCCGGGCGATGTCGCCCATGGGGAGGGCCTGATCACCGCCGATACCCTCGCCCAACTGCTACCTGCGAATCAGGACGTGGATCTGTACTTCCTTGGTCCGAAACCCTTCATGCAGTCTGTATGGCGCATCACGAAAACACTGCGTATTCCAGCGAACCAAGTCTACTATGAGTTTTTTGGACCAGCAGAGGCATTAGAAGCAGGCTGAGAGGGGGACGGAATGCAAACCAGTTGTTTCTGATACGCTAGCCTCCGCTATAAGTGAACTTTCATCAGCGACCAGAGCCCAGGGGGCCGGTCGCGTTTTGACACAACCACAATAGCGCCGGCGCTGCCTTTCCCTGGCCGTCGAAAATAGACCTCGACAATAAACCTTTCCCGGTTTCCTTTTTTGTCCCGGTGTCCTTTTGCAGCGAAGAAATAAATCGCCCCGCTGTTCAGTCCGAGCTTCACGTCAGACTGCTATCTCACGGCCCATCCGTCCGCTTCACATAAGGAGAGAAGCCTATGACGTAGCGGCGAATAGTCAGCGAATGCCCGATCAAAGTCGGCGCCGTCGGTGTCCAAGCCGAGGGTTGTTGCGACGCCGGCCAAGCGATTTTTATCGCTATCAACCGATCGGGCCGAGGCACTATTGGCTCGGGTGAATTTGACGAAATTATCGATACTGCTGCGCAGTACCCCGGTGACGCCTTTGAGCGATCCTGACATATCCAGCTCAAGCAGAAAGACCGTATCGCTGAGCAACAGCACAGCCCTGGCTGGGGAGAGTTCGGGCTGGGTGGCATGGAAATACTTGAGGACGGGATAGGCGAGATGGCGCAACCCCTGTTGATCGATGGCGGAGGACAGGCTAAGCAGATAATTTTTCAACGATCCTTGCGGGTCATTCAGATTGGCATTTCGAATGATCTCTTCTTCGGTTTTCCCCATGGCGAAAATGCCGGCTGCCAGGCCACGCCGCTCGACCGCTGCCGAAACGACAGAGAGTACATAAGACAGCGACACGGTGACAATAATGGTTGCCGCGAGCGTCGCCAGGGTGCTGATAAACGTCCAGGGTGGCCCCGATGGTATCCACTCGCCGTATCCCAGACTCGAGATCGTGGTGCTCGTGAAATAGAGTATTTCAATGGCGTTGGCCGGCGCTTTGGTTGTGCTGTCTATGACCGATCCGGGATAAGCTGCCAACACCATAAAAACCGCCAGCCCCAGCATCAGGTACCAGGTCAGGATACTCAGCAATATCATTGCTGGCCCTGCGTATTTCAGGACCCGGTGGATTGGCCTGCGCCGGTGCACCATGAGCAGCGCATGCCAAAGCCCCTGGCAGCCCCGCTGGCTCAAGGGGCCTGCGCCACCAGTACTGAATACCGTTACAAACTGATCCCACAAAATTACTCCGGCAACCAGTACGGCCAGGAGCGTCAGAACAATGTCCATAAATCTTCTCTGATTATCATCTTCGTTTGTGACTACAGAGGTTGGCCAACGTTCGACTGCTGTGTGGGGTAGTCATGGATAGGCAAGCGCCGGCTGCCAGCGTAGCGCCACCCAGAAAGGACAGATTGATTACTCTTGGCTTGAAATAGTCGCATTCAGGGCAGACAGATACAGACGATCCTTACTCTCACTGACAATGCACCGTCTCCGTTTCCGTACGCGTCTGCATATGACAACATTGTCCAGGCGATGGCCTTTTCCGACAGCCACCCCCATGCATAACGGTGTCAGCACTGGTAACAACGATCCGCTCAAGCACGGATGCGCTGACAGGTATCGCAAAAAGAAGCGCTAGGGTGGCTGCCGCGAAATGGACTCTGATAAGTACTTCATTCCACCTTGAGATTGGAGTCATTCTGATATCAGCCGCCAAGTGCTGAAACACGCGGTATGCTTGATACCAGATCATTGAACGTTATTCATCTGCCGGGCGCCGGAATGCCTGAGCAGGACAGGGAGATGAGTCATGAAGGCGGACTGGGATGACGCGCCGCGTCGAGTGAAAAGGGGTAGGAAGGACAACAGCGCTCTACGTGTGATGGGTATCACCGGGATTCTGGCTGGGGGGCTAGTGCTGGTCTTTCTGAACAAAGGCTGGGAGCCGGGCAAGATTATCCATTTTGCTTGGAACGCAAGCTCAAACAGCACGCCTTATACCGATATCCGGCAGGATATTGCGCCGACCATGGTCGAGCCCGAACCTCCGTTGCCGCAACCAACACCAGAGTCGGATTTCTGGGAGGGTGTGGAGCGAGACCGCGAAGCGACCCGCAGGCAGACCAGTTTCAATGATGCCAATTACACGCCTTCGACTCAGATCAACATTATCCAATCGGTGCCGGTTAATTCGCCGCAGCGCTTAGCGAGCAGCCGACAGCAGGGGCTGTCCGGCTCGGCGCCGGCGACGGTGGATTGGCAGGATGCCCGAGGCAGAAGAACGACCTGGCAGACAAGCTTCACCTTTCACAGCAGCAGGATCGATAACAGAACCTTTTGCCTGAATGTGGGCAAAGGATCGATCCAGTACCGAGAGTGTCGCAAGGGCGCGCGGGAATGGCTTAACCGCCAGTGCCGCAGTTCAGGGAATATGGCTGGCGAGTGGCGCAGAATGGTCTGTCACGCGCATAGCAGTTACCGCACCTGAGAAAGAGCCGTTGCGCCAAGCCGGCAGGTAAGAGGCTCGCGCCCGTGGAGAAAATCTGACATTGCTGCCGGTCAACGACTCAATGAATCGACCTCCTCGGCGTTTTCCAAGTCACCAATAGGGCCGCCTTTGGGCTCAGTGGTGTGGTTAAGTGCTTCACTGTCGGTTTCGTTTTGTCACGCGCGGCTACTAGCACTACCAGGCATGCTAGCGTGGACTAAGGCTGACCCTCAAGTTCGAGCAACCGCGAACTGTTGAAGCGCACTTCACGTAACAGCTCCGGGGTCTCAGCCAGTTTTATGTTCAGGCAGGGGATGATTTCCTTGAGCTTGGCCTGTCACTCGGCGCTGATGATAAGCTGTCGGGGTAGGAAAACTGATACTCACAAAAACGCCCGATGCACTGCACCGGGCGGTTCAGGGATAAGCGCGGCAAACCTGTGCAGGCCTGGACAACGTCCCGGCCTGCGTCAGCATCACTCAAACGTTGGCAATACCTGCCCCTGATATTGCTCTTCAATGAACGCCTTCACTTCGGCGCTGTTCAGGGCCTTGGCCAGTTTCTGAATCGCATCGCTCTCGCTGTTGTCCGAACGGGCGACCAGGATATTGACATAGGGTGACTCCGCCCCTTCGATCACCAGGGCATCTTCCGTCGGATTCAGACCGGCTTCCAGTGCGTAGTTGGTATTGATCAGCGCCAGATCCACTTGATCCAGTACGCGGGGCAGGGTGGCAGCCTCGAGCTCGCGAACGCGAATGCGCTTGGGGTTCTCGGCGATATCACGCGGGGTGGAGAGAATATTGCCTTCATCCTTCAGGGTGATCACGCCGGCCTTTTGCAGCAGCAGCAGGGCACGGCCGCCATTGGTTGCATCGTTGGGGATCACTACGTTGGCACCTTCGGGCAGGTCATCCAGGCTGTTGATCTTGCGTGAGTAGGCGCCGAAGGGCTCCACATGCACACCCGTCACACTGACCAGATCGGTACCGCGGCTGCTGTTGAATTCCTCCAGGTAAGGCAGGTGCTGGAAAAAGTTGGCATCCAGGCGCTTTTCTGCGACCTGCACGTTGGGTTGTACGTAATCGGTGAATACCCGGATATCCAGTTCGACACCCTCGTCAGCCAGCGCCGGCTTGATGAATTCGAGAATCTCGGCATGCGGTACGGCGGTGGCGGCAATGGTGATTTTCTCGGCGGCGAATGCGGGCAGCGAAGTCAGAACCGCAGCAGCGGCAAAAGCAGTCAGTAATTTTTTCATCATAAAGCTCCTTGTGGGATAACACGCAGGCTTGCGGCGGATAGCCGCTAGCCTGCTTTCTTTGTTGCAAGCAACTGTTGCCTTCGGCGCAGCGTCACTTGCGGGAAAAATGCACCACCAGGCGGTCGCCGATGCTTTGCAGCACCTGTACCAGCACCAGCAGCAATACCACGGTCACGACCATGACATCCGGCTGGTAGCGCTGATAACCATAACGCACTGCCAGATCACCCAGCCCGCCGCCGCCGATAAGGCCCGACATGGCGGTATAGGACACCAGCGTAATCGCGGTGACCGTGACAGCAGCGATGATGCCCGGCAGGGCTTCGGGGAGCAGGGCATTGACCACAATCTGCCGTGGGGTAGCACCGGCCGCCTGGGTGGCCTCGATAATGCCGCGGTCAACTTCGCGCAGGGCGGTTTCAACCAGCCGGGCAAAAAACGGTGTAGCACCCACCACCAGCGGGGGAATAGCGCCTGCCACCCCCAAAGAGGTGCCTGTCACCACCACGGTAAAGGGGATCATCACGATCAGCAGTATCACAAAGGGCACCGAGCGAAAGATGTTCACCAGCAGCGATAGCGCCTGATAGAACGACTTGTGCTCGAACATCTGCCGTGGCCCGGTCAGAAACAGCACCACCCCTAGCGGCAGCCCGAGCAGTGCGGTAAACAGCATCGAGCCGCCGAGCATGGCCAGGGTGTCCAGGCTGGCCTGCCAGATCTCCGGCCAGATCACATTGGGAAACAGGGCGTCCATCAGCGCAGTACCTCCAGATGCACATCGGCCCGGGTAAAGCAGCCGAGTGCGGCATCAATATCGCCACCGGTGAGCGCCAGTGTCAGTTGGCCATAGGGGGTATCCTTGATGCGGTCGATGCGGCCGGCCAGAATGCTGTAGTCCACGCCGGTTTCCCTGGCGACGCTGCCCAGCAGCGGCGCATAGGTAGCGTCACCACTGAAGGTCAGGCGCACTATGCGGCCTTCGACGTGGGCGAAGTCATCACGCTGCTCGCCCTCATCCTCCTGCTCGTCTTCGCGCACGAAGCGTCGTGTGGTCGCGTGCTGCGGGTGGAGAAACACGTCGGTGACGGCACCCTGCTCGACAATCACGCCAGCATCCATGACCGCCACGCGGTCGCAGGCACGCCGAATGACATCCATTTCGTGGGTGATCAGTATGATGGTCAGGTTCAGTTCGCGGTTGATCTGCGTTAGCAGTTGCAGCACCGAGGCGGTGGTCTGCGGGTCAAGCGCACTGGTGGCCTCGTCGCACAGCAGCACCTTTGGGCGCGTTGACAGCGCCCGGGCAATACCGACTCGCTGCTTCTGTCCACCGGACAGCTGCGCCGGATATTTGTCGGCATGCTCGCTGAGCCCCACACGCGCCAGTAACTCGGCGACGCGTGCCTTTATTTGCGCACGGTTCAGCTCGCCCGCCAGCTTCAGCGGCAAGGCCACGTTATCGGCCACCGTCTTGGATGACAGCAGGTTGAAGTGCTGAAAAATCATCCCGACTTGCCGACGAAACTGGCGTAATCCCTTGGCGTCCAGCTGCGTCACGTCTTCGCCATCAATGACGATTCGGCCACCTGAAGGCTCTTCCAGGCGGTTGATCAGACGCAGCAGGGTGCTCTTGCCGGCACCAGAGTGGCCGATAATGCCAAAAACCTCGCCGCGAGCGACATGCAAGTCGGTTGGTTGCAACGCGGTCACTGACTGACCGCCGACCCGATAGGCCTTGTGGACCTGCTCAAAATCAATCACGCATTACCTTCCAATGTACCAAGCCCCACTGCGGATGCCAGGCCCGAAAGGTCGTTAGTCTACCTGCCATGCCTCATGCCGTAAAAATCTTTATCGGCCTATGGTTATAACCGGATTGGATGGATCGCCCAGCGAAAAGCGAGGCAAACTCTCGGTCATCTCTTTTCAGCCCGCTGCTCTCACCATCCATGCAACTAGGCTAGAGACCCTTGCCCAGTACCTGCCCATTGACGGTCTCACCGTATAAATTCACGCCATCATTGGCATGGAATTTAACCCGGGTTTTTTCAATCGAGCCGTCGACCAGGCGCGGGTCCTGTGGGCGTTCCTTGCTGTTCATGTAGGCGGCTACATGCCAGGCATCTGCGTCAGACAAGCTACCGCCCTTGCCCAGCGGCATGCTTTCTTTGATAAATCCGGCGGCGGTGTTGATCCGGTGCATCCCCGCGCCCCAGTTGAACGAATCGGCTCCCCACAGCGGAGGGAAAACATAGTCATTCCCGGACTTCTGGCCTTCGCCGTTCTCGCCGTGGCATACCACGCACTGCGCTACGTAGACCTGCTCGCCTTTGACCAGATCATAGCCGCCCTGGGGTTCAGGGACTTCGGGATAAGCCCGGCCTGGCAGTGCCTGGCCGGTCGGCGCGCCGGTCGATAGCCAGTACGAATAGGCGGTCAGGGCCGCAATGACAGGGCTGTCTGCTGCTGGTGGCGTGCCGTTCATGCTGAACTGAAAACAGCCCTGCAGCCGTTCGGTATAGCTGTTCACCTTGTCATTCTTTGACCGGTAGGCTGGATACATGGGGTAGGCGCCCCACAGCGGTGCAGAATTGGCTTTGCGCCCTTGCTCAACATGACAGTTCGCACACGCAAGACCATTGCCGACATGTTCCGGAGCTCGATTCTTGGTATCGACGAAGATGGCGCGGCCTTCCTGTACCAGCTGGCCAAAGGCGTTATCCGGAAGCTCACTCTCTAGCGGGGGCGCAAAGTACTGGTCGTTGGCTGGGTCTGCTGCGTCAGTGTGAATTTGCGACTGGTCATCGGTCGCGCTGGTATCCGCATAAGCGGGTATGGCCAGTGCAATCAACAGCAAGGCGCTTGGGTGAATGTTCATTGTCCTGCCCCTGTTTCGGTCAAGCCGGCGAAATACGCCGAGACGGCCTGGATCTCGTCGTCGGTCAGTTTGCGGGCTATGTGGCCCATGAGGTCGTTGGGGTCGTTCTTGCGCGTACCCTGACGCCAGGCGTTCAGTTGCGAGGCCAGGTACTGGGTGGATTGTCCAACCAGTGGCGGAAAGGCATCGCCGACGCCGACGCCGCTCGGCCCGTGACAGGCGACGCATTCAGGGATATTGCGCGCCCATGCGCCGCGCAGTGCCAAGGTTTCGCCCAAGGTTTGCGCCGCAGCCGCGCGGCCGATGATTTCAACGTCAGGTGCTGGCTTGTTAGCCAGCATGATAGTTACGGCGTCGGCTTCTTCAGCAGTCAGGGCGGCGGCAATAGGTTGCATAATCGGGTTGGCGCGATCACCGGACACGTAGTCGGCAAGCTGTTTTCTCATGTAGTCAGCGGACAGGCCGGCCAGCCGCGGGAACCCGGCGGCCGCCATCCCCTCGCCCTCGGCACCATGGCAGATGCTACAGGCCATCGCAGCGGGATTGGCACCGCCTTTGCTATAGACGGCGGACGGGTCAGCGGCAAGGGCCTGCACGCTTGACGCTAGAAGAAGCCCGGTGAGGGACCAGTGGGCGACGTTCATATAAGCCTCTTTCTAATTGTTGTGATATTTGGCGTTTGATCCATTCAATTTCAAGCACTTCAACGTGCTGCAGACCGCAGCTGCATTCTCTTATGGAGTACATCGGGACGGGTCGTTTACACAGGTTATTGTAAACGAACGTTGCCGTTGAAACGATCGATTGCGGCTGTTGCCGGGTGAAGCGTCTCACCCATGACTGTCTGGTCGCGCCCGACCGTCATCGCGACCACCCGGGAGTCATGCCGCAACCAATTGTCAAACCCAAGACAGACAGAGGCGCCCCATAGGCACTAGATTTACGGGTTTAGTGGGCCATTCGTCGCCCGCAGGCCAGGGAGAACAGAATATGTCATTCGCATCCAAAGTAGTCTGGATTACCGGGGCGTCGTCAGGTATTGGCGAAGCGCTGGCCAACGCGTTGCTGGCCCAGGGCGCAGACGTGATCCTCTCCGGCCGGCGTGCCGACGCACTGCAGGCGGTGGCCGACCAGGCGCCTGAGCGGACCCTGGTGCTGCCCTTTGAGACCACAGACTATGATCGCCTGCCGGCGCTGGTCGAGCAGGCCTGGAACTGGCGTGGGCGCATTGATCTGCTGATCAACAATGCTGGCATCAGCCAGCGCAGCCTGGCGCTGGATACCTCGCTGGATGTCTACCGGCAGTTGATCGAGGTTGATTACATGGCACCCTTGGCGCTGACCCAGGCTGTGCTGCCGCGCATGGTAGAGCAGGGTGGCGGGCAGATGGCGGTGGTCAGCTCGGTGGCCGGCAAAGTCGGTACGGCGCTGAGAACTGGCTACTGCGGCGCCAAGCATGCGGTAGTGGGGTATTTCGAGGCGCTGCGGGCCGAGGTCGAAGACGCCTACGGGATTGGCGTGAGCGTCATTCTGCCGGGCTCGATACGCACTGCCATTGCGCAGAACGCGCTGGAGGGCAACGGCGCGGCGCGTGGCCGCTCGGATACCAATATCGACAATGGCATTGACCCGGTGGTGGCAGCGCAGACCATTCTGGAGGGTCTGGCTGCACGCCAGCATGACATCGTGGTGGCCGAGGGCATGGAGCGGGGTGCACTGCAGATGCGTGTCAATGATCCCGCGCAGTTGTTCACGTTCACTGCCAAGGAAGGGGCGCGCCTGGCCCAGCTGCGTGCCGAGTTGGGCGCTGGTGCCGCAGTCGACCCCAGCGCGGTCAATTAATGCCGATCTGAAGCGCGGCCGACCTGCGGCGAGAAGGCCTGCGCGCTCCGGTTTCAGCCCTGCGGTGTTGCGGCTATCTGCGCGCAATACTGCATCAGGTTTTCTGGCAGGTCTGTGGGGCAAACGCCGCACTGTTTATTGCCCGGTACCGCGTGGTCAATAAACTTCGGGTAGGGCAGGTTCAAGTTCGCCATGATGCGCTTGAACTCGTCCAGAGTCTTGTCCATGCCGAGCCGCGGGTTGCGTTTTTTCTCCTGGGCAATGTTGCTGACGCGGCGGTCCTGGTAGTCATGGCCGGGGTATACCAGGTAGTCGTCCGGCAAGGAGAACAGTTTCTCCCTGACGCTATTATAGAGTGTTTCCGCGTCACCGTTCTGAAAGTCAGTCCGCCCGCAGCCGTCAATCAACAGTGCATCGCCGCTAAAGAGGCGCTCACCGAGCACATAGGCGAAGTGCCCATCGGTATGCCCGGGGGTATGCAGCGGTGCAATGTTCAGGCTGCCGACGCTGAACGCCCGGCCTTCTTCGATGCCGATATCGGCGCAGGGCAAGTGGTCGAATGCCGGGGCGGCGATCCGGCTGCCCACCCGTTTCTTCAGTTCCAGCGCGGCGGTGATGTGATCGGCGTGGATGTGGGTATCCAGGCTGTAGGCCAGTGTCAGGCCCAGGCGGCCGATTTCCTTGAGATCACGATCGATAGTGGCGATCACCGGGTCGACCAGTATGGCTTGGCCGGTTTCCTCGCAGCCCAGCAGGTAGGTGTAGGTACTTGAAACGGGCTCAAACAGCTGGCGGAATATCATGAAGTCCCTCGCGCATGGATTGTCGTTGGGCTAAGTGTAGCAACACAGCGGCCTGCGGTTGGCTCAACGTGGGCCGAGTATTTCCGCCAGGCGGTCTGGCCGTGGCGCACCCTGTTGTTGCTGCAGCTTGCCTTGCGCGTCCAGAAAGAAAATAGCCGGAGTCGCCTGGGCACCGAGTTCGGTCATCAGCTCGTGATTGGCTTTCAGCTGGCGTTCAATGGCGGCGGGTATCTTGGCCAGCGCTTTAACGCCGTCGCCGGTTTCATGCTGATGCAGGGCTGCTGCGGGATCATCGGCGGCCAGGATGGCGGCGGATTTGCCGGGGCTGTCTTCACGCAATATGCCGACCATGATGTGGCGCAATTGCACCTTGCCTGACTCTACCCAGGGGCGGGCTTGCTCCCAGAACATGCTGCAGAACGGGCAGTTGGGATCGGTAAAGGTATAGACCACGCGTTCGGCATCGTCGGCGCCATCGGCGATCCAGTCGCTTTTTTCCAGTTGCGCCCACCTGGCTTCGCTCATGGGTCCGTAGACCAGTTCATCGAGGGCGGCGCGGCTGATGTCTTTACCGCTGGCATCCAGCATGGTGCCGACGATCACGTGTTGCTGATCTGCGGTCAGGTAGAGTGCCATGCCCTGGCCGTTGAATTTGCCGGCGTAACCCTGCAGGCCCGAGGGCGCGTCGAAACGCCCGACGATCTCGACGCCGCGTTCAACTGTGGCGGCGATGGGTGCGGGCAACTCCTCTGCTAGCGCAGGAGCCAAGGGTGTCAGGCTAAGCAGCACGGCGTAGAGTGCTGATGTGGGGTGCAGTCGGATCATGGCGTTTCTTCCTCTTTGAGTTTGGCAAGTTGGTGGGACAGGCTCGCGGCGGACAATTCGCCCATATGACTGGCGACCTGCTGGCCCTGTGCGTTGTAAAACAGGGTGGTGGGGAGTGCCTGGGAGCCGACCTGCTGGCCAAATTGGCCGCCGGTATCGAGCAGCACGTTATCCAGCGTCAGGCCGGCTTCGCTCATAAAGCGGACAATTTCCCCCGGGCCTTCGCCCTGATTGACGAAGGCAAAAACAATGTCGGATTGCTGCTGTTGAGCCTCGGCCAGCACCGGCATCTCGCGCCGGCAGGGCGGGCACCAGGTGGCCCACAGGTTGATCACCAGCGGCCGTCCGTTCAAGTCCTGCAAGGCGACCTGTTCACCTTCCACGTCGAGCAGGGTCATCTCGGGCAATTGCGTGCCCTGCTGCAGGGCGTGCAGCATGTAGCTGCTGACAGCCCAGAAGATCAGCCCGACCGCCAGCGCCGAGCCCAGTGGCAGGCGCAGCGTCAGATCGCGCCAGGCCAGCCAGGCGCCAGCGAGCAGGGCCGCGCCGATCCCCGGCCAGATCAGAAAGCCGCCATCGCGGATATCGATTAGCTGCCAGAGGTTGCCCTTGAAGTGCTCGAAGTAAACCAGCACAAAGGCCAGGCGCGCGACGATCAGGCCCAGCAGCAGCAGGTTGAACAGGTGTTTTTCCGGATTGCGTTGCCGATGCCTGCCGGTCCACCAGCCGGCCAGGGTGGCGAGGAACAGACTGACCAGCAGGATCAGGTGCGAGCTGGCCATGGCCAGCGGGCCGATAGTGACTGACAGCATTAGCCTTCCTCTCGGGTGGTTTGCCACTGTTGCTTGAATTGGCTGGCATTGACCTCGCCGGTGATGCGCCGGCCGCGGCGCTCCTCGCCGTCGGGGCCGAACCAGAGCAGGGTCGGTGGGCCGTGGATCGCGTAGCGCGAGAGCAGCTCGCGGCTTTCGGCGCTGTTGCGGGTCACGTCAGGGCGCAGTAAGCGCACACCCTCGAGGCTGGCCATGACATCGGCGCGGCCAAAGACATGCTCCTCCATGATTATGCAGGACACACACCAGTCGGCGTAGTAATCGACCAGCACCCATTCGCCCGCCTGTTGTGCGGCAGCCAGTTGCTGATCCAGTACGGTCGGCGTGTCCAGCGTCATAAAGGCCTCGGCGTGACTGTCGGCCGGTGCAGCATTAGCCGCGGCGGTGTAGACCGCCAGTGGCTGCCAGGGGTTGGATGCGCCGCCCGCGGCGCCCAGCAGCAGAGTCAGGCCCCACACGCCGGCCAGGGTGGCGGCGGTATGCAGCAAGGTGCTGTGGCTTTTGCTGGCGCGCGCGGTCTGCAGCAACGCACAGGTCGCGCCCAGCAGGAACACGGCAATCAGGCCGAGCCACAGCGAAGCGTCCAGTGCCGGGCGAACGATAAACAGCGCCGCGGCCAGAAACACAAAGCCGAATACCACCTTGACCCGGTTCATCCAGGCCCCGGGGCGTGGCAGAAAACGGGTGCCGACCGTCACCAGCAGCAACAGCGGTATGCCCATGCCAATACCCAGG
>JAWOGT010000116.1:0-10308 GCA_046496585.1 Halopseudomonas sp. | reverse complement strand
CTGGTGCGCTTCAAGGGCGAAATGCAGCCCGGTATCACCCTGCGTGATCTGGTGCATGCAATCCCCTACTACGCGATCCAGGAAGGTCACCTGACGGTCGAGAAGAAAGGCAAGAAAAACGTCTTCTCCGGCCGCATCCTGGAAATCGAAGGCCTCGACAACCTGACTGCCGAACAGGCCTTCGAGCTGTCCGACGCCTCTGCTGAGCGCTCCGCGGCCGGCTGTACCATCAAGCTGAGCGAAGCCTCCATCGCCGAGTACCTGAAATCCAACATCGTCCTGCTGCGCTGGATGATTGCCAACGATTATAAGGATGCCCGTACCCTGGAGCGTCGCGCCCAGGCCATGGAAGCCTGGCTGGCTGATCCCAAGCTGATGCAGGCTGACGCCGATGCCGAATACGCTGCCGTGATCGAAATCGATCTGGCTGACGTAACAGAGCCGGTCCTGTGTGCGCCGAACGATCCGGATGATGCCCGCCTGCTGTCCCAGGTCGCTGGTGAGAAGATTGATGAAGTCTTCATCGGTTCCTGCATGACCAACATCGGTCACTTCCGTGCCGCCGGCAAGCTGCTGGAGAAGAACAAGGGTGCCCTGCCGACCCGTCTGTGGCTGGCTCCGCCAACCAAGATGGATCAGTTCCAGCTGACCGAAGAAGGCTACTACGGCATCTACGGCAAGGCTGGCGCGCGCATGGAAATGCCCGGCTGCTCGCTGTGCATGGGTAACCAGGCACGGGTGGCGGCCAAGTCCACCGTGGTATCCACCTCCACGCGGAATTTCCCGAACCGCCTGGGTGATGGCGCCAATGTGTACCTGGCGTCTGCCGAGCTGGCCTCGGTGGCTTCGATTCTGGGTCGCCTGCCGACCGTTGAGGAGTACATGGGTTACGCGGCTGAGCTCGACAGCATGTCCGCCGATATCTATCGCTACATGAACTTCAACGAAATCGAGTCCTACCAGAAAGCCGCAGCGTCGATCCCGGTCGCTCAGCTGTAAGCACCAAGCAAGTCAAAAACCCCGCCCTGTGCGGGGTTTTTTTTGTGCGCACCATGCTCTGGCAAAGGGTCTGCGGCGCAAATTGGTGGAACGTATCAAATTGGCTCAGGACTTAATCGTGATGAATGTGAACCCCCTTGTTGACAGAACAGGATATGAAAAAGACCTTTCTGGCGAGTATCTGCGTACAGGTAGATCGGGATGAGCTCTTTACCTCAAGCTAAAAATTAAACAACCGGCGTATGAATACGCGCTTGTACTATGCTGAAGGCAGGATTAATCACACTGCGACAGTGTAAGCACGGAGTGGCCTTCATGATCGCGAATAACTACCTGCTTATCGTATTGCGAACCCTGCAGGAGCCGATCGAGAATGGATACCATGATGCCCTGCGACGGCTGGGATACCACCTGGAGATCGTTGCACCCGGACAGGATCCGACCCCATTGATGCAAGCCAGGCCGCCCATCGCCGTCTGCTTCCAGCACGACTACCCAGACCCCGACGGTCTCGCCAGCCTGCGCGATACCAAGCAGGCATTTCCCTCCATTCCGCTGATAATGATCACTCAGGCTCATTCAGAATCCCTGGCGGTATGGGCGTTTCGTGCCAGGGTCTGGGACTATTTCGTCCAACCCTTCGACATGCCGCGCTTCCTTGAAGTGATAGCCAAGCTCTACAGAATACGCTTGCAGGCAAAAGACAATGAACTCCAGCGCGCTGTTGTCGAAATCAACAATCATATCCCACAGGAAGCGCGCCCGCGCTGCGCGGGGCCTGGCCACGAGCGTGCGCGCCTGCAGCGCACCCTCTCCTTCATCGACCAGAATCTTCACAACAAACTCAGTCAGCGCATGGTCGCAGAGCACTGTGGACTCAGCCAATGTCAGTTCAGCCGCTTCTTCAAACGGTTGACTGGCGTTACCTTCCAGGAATACTTGCCGCACCGGCGTATCAGCGAGGCGATGCGGCTGCTGGCCAATCCCCAAGTCTCCATTACCGACGTCTGCTTCACAGTAGGGTTTCGCGACCACTCTTACTTTACGCGCACCTTTCAGCGCTATGTCGGCAAGCCCCCCTCCCGTTACCAACTAGAGGCTACCGAGTGGGCAAGCGCACGGGCGAAGGCTGAATCCTCCACTCCACCGACAGCACTGCCTGAGCTTTCCCCGCTACTGAAATTGTTCACTTTCTGAGAGCAAGCGTCCAAGCCGCGCAGGAATGGCCCTACAGCCAACAGGACCGCCGGCGGGACCAGACCCGCCGGCGTTTTTCCTGCGGATCAATCCACCAGTACCGGGATCTGGGCCAGGATGCCGAAGTTCTCCCCGCCAGTCTGCCCCTTGGGCTCGTGGTAACTGCAGGAGGGCAGGAAATAGATGCTCTTCTGACGCCAACCGTTATCCTGGGGCGAACTACTCCAGGTTGCCAAGTCTCCGCCGGAGTCACGGATATTCATCGCCGTCACAAAATCATCCCAGCGCGTCACGCCATCGGGATCAGCGTTGCTCCAGATACCGGGAGAGATGCCATCGCTATCCTCTGGTGGGATCTCCATTTGTATGGGTGCATCATCATCGATCTTGTTGGCATTATCGACAATCCATGCGATGTTGAGACTCACCGCCCCGACCAGGGGATTGCTCGGCGAAATACCGTCCTGGCAATCAACCACCGGTAGCGTCAGGCTCCAAAGTCGCTCCTTGTCGGTTTCTTCTACCCAACAGTCATAGAGTGCTTTAAACGCTGCCTGGACCTGGCCATTATTGGTTGAAATATCCTCACCGAAACGCATCTCCTCTGGGTTGCCATCGCCACAGATCAAAGCCTTCAATTCGTTGGCATTGGTGGCACCGCTATCATCGTGTTGGAAATTCGTCCAGCCTCCTGTCTGATCACCTTCAGGAATGAAGCGCCCCACATTACATGAATAGCCATTACCATCAACAACCGCCTCCCGACAGATGGCGATTGGCTGATCCACATCTTCTGGCCTTAGCCTGCCGGCAAAACCGATATAAGCCACTGCGCGGGTCGATGCCTCATAGCCTTCGAAACCCAGCACACGACCGAAGAAGGCCTCCACGGGGGTCTGCTCGCGCGCCGTGACCACTTCTACGGCATTGATAAACGGATCAAACGGATCATAGGTATCAAGTTCGGCCGTCGACTTGGCAAACAGGTCTACCGGATTCAGCGAATCGTCAGGAGTAAAGATCCGCGAAGCAAAGCTCCAGTGTCCGCGCCGCGCACTGATGACTTCGACCATTTCATTCTGGCTGTTATTCGCTACAGCCGCATCGGTAGCTATCTGATTTGCGCCCGGGTTCACCGAGCTGCCATCGCTGCTGTACAGAAAGCGCGCACCTGCCAGCGCCCCGCTATCGGCGGCATTGTGCAATTCGTTTCTGGCGACAAAAAGGTTGCCAACGTCCACCGCTAGCGCGCCGAAAGCCATCAACATGAATAATGCCAGTGCCACCAGAACGATAGAGACACCGCCTTGCCGTTGCGCAGAGCCGTAGCGCCAGCTGGTATGGCGTGGTTGCTTGTTATTCATGGCTATTCCGCCCGCATGGTAGTCGTGGAAGAGAGCTCCAGAACGCCTCCCAGGGTGCCTATGAAACCTGGCAGCACCAGGAACTGGTATGGATAGTCAACCGTAACGATGACATCGCTGCCTGGCGACATAGTCAAGTCGGAGCGTTGGATATTGATGTTCATCTGTGCCGGGCCACCGAGCGAGATCAGATACTCTTCGGCGTAGTCGCGAATCGCCTGTTCGATGGCGCTGTCTTCTAGCGCCAGATTCCGGGGGTTGGGCTTGAACAGGATCCCTTCCCTGGCGCCTTCGCGACTGGCATTGGTCAGCGCTGCCTTGTCGAAGAGCGCCACGCTGAATTCAATCATGCCGAACAGCAGAATGAACAGCAGCGTTGCCGAAATGGCAAACTCGACGGTCTCAGTACCCTGCTGCCTGCGTAGAGACCTATCCTGAAACCGGTTCTTGTTCATGGTCTATTCCTCCACGACAACCCAATGTCACTGGTTATTAATTCAAGCGGCGGACATCTCTACTGTTGCTGCGCCGGATCAGTCCGTCCAGATTCTGGGCATTCTGACTGGCCGTGATGTAGTACGCCGGCGAGAGCCGCATCGCTTCCTCGAAGAAACCCATGGCGTCTTGGTAACGACCTTCCAGCATGGAGATATAGCCGATGTCGTTATACGCCTTGGCCCGATCACCGTTACGGGCCACGGCCTCGATCGCGGTTTCGAAATCACCCGCTCGGGCGTAGACCAGACCAAGATTGCGCCAGGCCAGTTCATAGTCGGGGTTGACACCCACCGCACGCCGCAACGCCGAGCGAGCCGCTTCCCAGTCGCCAGCCAGATAGCGCGAGTAGCCCAGGTTGTTGAGTACCAGCGGGATGCCGGGGCTCACCTCCAACGCCTTCTCGTAATGGTTTTGCGCCAGCGAATAATCGCTGCGCATGTCGGCAATCACGCCCATGGCGTTATAGGCTTGCCAAGGCGCGCTGCCACCCGAAAGCAGTGGCTGCAGTTGCTGCTCGGCGGCGTCAAAGGCCTGTTGTTCCAGCAGGGCAACCCCCAGCGCAGTGCGCGCGCCCACATGGCTGGCGTCGACCTCCAGCGCCCAGAGATAGGCTTTCTCGGCCAGATCATGATTACCCCGGCCGTGATGGATAATGCCTACCCGGTAAAGCGGATCGGCCTGGGCTGTGGTCTCCATGCGCAATCCTCGCAGGTACTCGAAGAGCGCCCGGTCCGGGTCTCTGGCGCCTAGCGCTGCGGCTCCGTTGCGATAAGCCTCCTCAGGCGAGGCCACAGGGAAAGCGGTGCTGTACTCCAATGAGGAACTACCGCTGCCCAGCGCCGCGTAGGGATCCGAGCCGGCCTGCTGGTTGGTCGTCGCACAGCCACCCAGCGTCAGGGCCATGACCAAACAGACAACCGGGTTATTCAACGTAAGCTTCATGTGACTCTCCCTGGGTGCTCTCTAGAGCTGAATGGAGTCGTCCGCGATCAGCGGCCGCCCAGCGCCGCCATGGCGCCTAACAAAGGTGGCCCCAAGGCCACCACGAAGAAACTCGGGAACACGCAAAAGATCAGCGGAAAGAGCTTCTTGGTGCTGACCTTGGCAGCCTTCTCCTCCGCCTCCTGGGTGCGCTTGTCGCGCAGCTCCACGGCATACAGACGCAGCGTCATGGCGATGCTGGTGCCGAAACGCATGCTCTGCAGCAGGGTAGTCACCAGCCCACGAATATCATCAACACCGGTGCGTTCCTCCAGGTCGCGTAGAGCTGCCTTGCTGTCGATGCCGGCGCGGGACTGCAGCCCGAACATGTGCAATTCGTCAGCCAGCTCCGGGTGGCTGATTTCCAGGTCGCGGGCAACACGCTGAATGGCCGCCGCCAGTCCCAACCCGGCCTCGCTGCAGACCACCAGCAGGTCGAGGGCATCGGGCAAACCACGCCTCAGCAGCCGGATACGCCGCTTGATCGTCCGCTCCAGCCAGTAACGCGGTAGCAGATAGCCCATTACCGCCGAGCAGACCACCAGCAGCACGCTGACCAACGGATCCAGACGCACAAAAGGGACCACCAGTATCAGCACCAGGATCGGCGGCACCACCAGGAGCAACAGGCGGAGACCGAAGAACAGATTGATCGCTCCCGGCGATCGCTTACCCGCTCGGCGCAGCTCCTGAGCGATGCGGCTGTGCGCCTCCTCCTCGCTGGGCACCAGACGCTCGCCCATGGGCCCCAGCCATTCCCACAGCCCCGATTGCGCATTTGTCGCGCCACTGCCGCCGCTCGCCTCCAGGCTGCGCAACCGCCGACGCAAAGGATCAGAGAGTCCCATGACCACGAACATGACGGCAATCAGCAGGGCAAAGATCGCCAGTCCGAGCAAGCCGGCAAACAGCAGCTGTATTGCCTCGGCGTTGTTCTGCAGGTCGCTCAGAGGCCGAAACCACTGGATCAGGTTTTCCATCACAGGCTCTCCTCAAACCTCGATACGCACGATCTTGCGCATCCACAAAATACCGATAACGATCATCACGAAAGCCGCCACTATCAGCTGTCGGCCGATCGGGTCCTGGGTCAGCATGGGGACGAAGTTCGGCGCCACCAGCGTCAGCACGCCAGCCAGCACGAAAGGCAGTAGCGAAAGGATCCAGGCTGCCATACGCCCTTGGGCGGATAGCGTTTTGACCTTGCGCCGAAAGCGAAAGCGATCGCGTACCACTGCGGCCAGACCGTCAAGCAGTTCGGCCAGGTTGCCGCCGGTCTCCTTCTGGATCAGCACCGAGGAGATGAAGATCATCACCGTCACGCTCTGCACGCGCCGCAATAGCCCCAACATGGCGCTGCGCACGTCTCCGCCGTAGTTGATCTCCATAAAAGTGGTGCGAAACTCTCCGGCAAGCGGCTCGGCCATCTCTTCGGCTACCAGGTGCATGGCATCGCTGAACGGGTGCCCGGCAGACAGAGCACGGGCCATGGTGATCAGCGCATCGGGCAGCTGCTCTTCAAAGCGCGCCAGCCGCTGGCTGCGCAACCGCAACAGGCGCATAAACGGCAGCGCTGCTGCGGCCAGGCAAAGTAATAGGGCAATCGGCAGCGGCAGATAAAGGAAACCGATCACCCCAGCCACGGCACCGAGCAAAAGTGCTATCAGCACCACCCTGTAGGCGAGCGTCTCCTGCCCTGCCTGCTCTACCAGCTGCTCCACACGTTCCATTCCCGGCAGCGATTGCAGCACCTGCTCCAGGGAAGAGAGTTCGCGCAGGTACTTGCGCCGTACCAAGGAAATCTCGCCCTGCTGTCCCTCCCGGGCGATCGTCCGCAAGCGTTTTTTCAGGCGCTTCTGCGCCTGGCGGTTCTCGCCGAAGGCCGGTACCAAAAAGCCCTGCATCAGCAGGAAAACCGCGATGAACACCATGCCGATAACGATCGCCTGATCGGAAAGCTGGATGTCCAGCAAGCTGCTCAGATCCATGGCCGCTGGCCTCCCCCGGTGTTTTGGAAGATCTTCAGGCCCGGATCGAGCCCACGGCGCTTGAGATGATCATGGAAGCCTGGCACCACACCGGTAGCCAGATAGCGGCCCACTACCCCACCCTTGGCATCCACGCCTTCCCGCTCGAAGCGGAAGATCTCCGACATGGTAATGATCTCGCCCTCCTGGCCGTTAACCTCCTGCACGCTGACCAGGCGACGCACGCCATCTTCCTGACGTTCGATCTGCACTACCACGTCAATCGCCGATGCGATCTGCGCGCGCAGCGCCTGGGGCGGCAGCTGGTAACCGCTCATGGCCACCATGTTCTCGATACGCGTCAGAGCATCGCGCGGGGTGTTGGCGTGTACGGTGGTGAGCGAGCCGTCATGGCCGGTATTCATCGCCTGCAGCATGTCAAAGGCTTCGCCGCCGCGCACTTCGCCGACCACTATGCGGTCGGGACGCATGCGCAGGCTGTTGCGCACCAGATCGCGCTGATTTATCTCGCCCTTGCCCTCGATATTGGACGGGCGCGTCTCCAGGCGGACCACGTGGGGTTGCTGGAGCTGCAGTTCCGCCGAGTCCTCGATGGTGACAATGCGCTCATTGTGGGGTATGAAGCCCGAGAGCACATTGAGAAGCGTCGTCTTACCGGCGCCGGTGCCGCCAGAAATCAGCACATTGAGCCGCGCCTTGACGACCTTCTCCATCAATTGGGCAATCTCCGGAGAGAGGCTGCCGTAAGCGATCAAGCTTTCAACACCCAGGCGCTCCACAGCGAAGCGGCGAATGGAGAGCATGGGGCCGTCGATAGCCAGGGGCGGAACCACCGCATTCACCCGCGAGCCGTCCTTGAGTCGCGCATCGACCATGGGCGAGGACTCGTCGATACGCCGGCCGACACCGGAGACGATGCGATCGATGATGCTAAGCAAATGCGCATCGCTATCGAAACGCAGCGTCGTCTGCTCCAGTTTGCCGTGGCGCTCAACGTAAATGGGCGTGGTGCCATTGACCAGGATGTCCGAAATCGACTGGTCAGCGAGCAGGGTCTCCAGTGGGCCCAGGCCCAGCACCTCGTCCTGCAGTTCGGTGACGATACGCTGGCGCACCCCGGCGTTGAACGGCAGCGTCTCTTTGCTCATCAGCGACTCGCATACCTGCTGCACCTGCGTGCGAGCCTCGCGCTCAGCCAGGTTGCTCAGCAGGGTGAGATCCATCACCTTGACCAGCTTGCGAAACAACTGCTGCTTGTATTCCTGCTCTTCCTGCGACAGACGCCCGGCGCCGCGGCTGGCCCAGCTGGTGCGCAGGTCGCCATCCGTTTGCGGTGTCGTGCGTTCATGCAGATTCATGGCTGTTCTCCTGATGGACGGTTCGAGTCATTCCGGTTATTCGCGTTGGATTTGTTTAGTGTCTCCCCGGCAGGGCCCAGCCCAGAAACGAGCGTTTCCTGATGGGGCCAGCCGTTAGCGACAGGCCCGCCAGTTCCTCGGCAAGTGCCTTGAACTGGCATGTCAGCGGGGCCTTGGGGGCCAGGTCGTGCAGTGGGCGGCCTTCGTTGATGCTTTGAATGGCAAGCTTGAAATCATTGGGTAGCGTGCGCAGCGCCAGCCCCGGCAGCGCATCGCCGATCGCAGCGAGACCAATAGCGTTTTTCTTGTCAAAACGGTTAACCAGCACGCTGATCCGTGACGGCGGGATCCTCAGCTCGTGGACAATGATGTCGCGCAAGCGCTGGGCATCGTGCAGGTGGGCAACACTCTGCTGCATCACCATCAGCACATTGTCGGCGTGCTCCAGCACGCAGGCAGTAGCGCTGTTGAGCCAGCGCGGCAGGTCGATCACGACTTCGTCGTTGACACTCCCCAGCACCCGCAGTAGCTGCTCGACTTTCGATTCGGGCACCTCGCCAAGCCCCAGGTGATCCCCCGGCGAGGGGGCGAGCAACGCCAGGCCGCTTTCATGGCGCTGCAGATAGGCCTCCAGCGCCAGGGCATCCAGGCTGTCGGCTGACTCCAGCGCCCTTACCAGGCCATGTTCGGGCACCAGATTGAAGTACAGCGGCAGTGAACCGAACTGCACGTCCATATCGACCAGAACCGTGCCATGTTCATTGCGGGCCAGCCGGTGCGCCAAGTTGGCTGCCACCAGGCTGGCACCGGAGCCGCCCTTGGCATTGATCACCGCCGTAATGCGGGCCGAGCGCCCCGGCTCTCCCTGACGGTCGCGCGCCAGATCATGCAGAAACTGGCTGATCTCGCTGTTATCGATGGGCGGCGAGAAGAAGTCACGGGCTCCGGCGCGCATGGCCAGGCGAATCAGGTCCACGTTGCCCTTGGGCCCCACCACCATCAGCGGCGGACGCTCGCTGGCCGGTCGCTCGCAGAGCGCGGTCAACTCGGCCTCCCACTGAGACTCTCCCACCAGCAACACCAGTGCATCCGGCAGGGCGCCAACGCCGTCCAGCGCATCGACACTCCCGTTGATCATCAGCCGGGAGTTCACCTGTATATCGCCCTGGCTGCACAACAGCGCCTCCAGCACATTCAGCTCGTCCCGTGCCCGTCCAACCAACAGTATTTCAAGCCGTTTGCGCATCGTGTCACCTGCCTGTCATCAAAAAAATGCATCACTCACTGCTTGGAATCAGGTGCCTGCCCGCCCCCGGAGGGTGGAATGCGATAGGTGCGCATCGCCTCGGCGGCCTTGGCGCCATGCAGCGGCGGCACCGGGTCATCGGGCTCGTAGGTCTGCAGCGCCTTGGTATGGCGCACGCTGTCGCCATAGGGGGGCAGATCAGTACCCGGACGCGGCGCCGTGCAAGCGACCAGCAGCAGGGCGAGGGAGGTCACCGCCAAACCATTGAGTCCATGGCGTAGGAGCCGCGCGGCGACCCCCCTCAGTGGGGCAGTCGTTCGGATCATGTCAAAGCGCGTCATAGTGCGTTCTCCCTGGCTGGGCAGTAGCCTGTACCGGCCTGATGGTGAAACATGCGGGCGATCAGAGATCATGGCCGAAGCGCCCCTCGGTACCGCCCTTCTGGCGGTTTAACATCAGCTCCAGGTCCAAACTCGAAGGCTTTGGTGGTGGACTCTCGCCCCCTTCCTTCGCGACGGACCTGAAGCTGCCCAGCAGATAGAACTCCAGATCGCTTGGCGGCACGAAAGAGCCGGTAGGCAGGCGCACCTGCTCGGGCTCGAAGGAGCGCGCCAGATGCGGCGTGACAAAAATGACCAGCTCCGTCTGGTCCTTGATGAACTCCTGACTGCGAAACA